>DAIOVK010000064.1:0-10918 GCA_036759045.1 Kapaibacterium sp. (SeqCode)
TATTTGTACCCGATGCCATTACTGCAATATTTGCTGATAATGTTATGAAAACACCGGCAGAACCCGCTCTTGCTCCTGATGGACCGACATATACTATTACCGGCACTTTGCTCGAAATGATTGATTGAACTATATCCCGTGTGGATTCGAGCAATCCGCCGGGAGTATTTAGTTCAATAATTAATGCCTCGGCTCTTTCTTTTTCTGCCAGCTCAATACCACTCGAAATAAATGAACTCGTTGCCGGACTTATTCCACCTTTTACTGTAATAACATACACTTTTGAGGATAAATCTGCCGATATTCCAAGAAAGATTATAAGTAGTATTATTAATTTCTTCATTTTTTTATATTTTTGAATTTTTAATATTTAAAAATATAATATACATATTTTTTTTATAATTTAATAAATAAATGGAAAAAAAGCAATTATTAGAAAAACTCTTTTCACTACATAGATTTGGAATTAAACCCGGATTGGAACGAATTTCGCTTTTACTCAACGAATTCGGAAATCCACAAAATAAATATAAGAAAATCCACGTAGCCGGAACAAACGGAAAAGGCACAGTTTCCTCCTGCATTGCTTCAATACTGCAAGAAAGCGGGTTAAAAGTTGGTTTATATAATTCACCTCACTTTTTTTCATTCAACGAAAGAATAAAAGTTACTGGAAAAGATATAGATGACGACAGCGTTTGCAGCTTGATTGAAAAAATGTTTGAATTTTCAACAGATTTTACTTTCTTCGATTTCACAACTGCAATGGCTTTTATTTATTTTGCAGAACAGCAGGTGGACTATGCAGTTATTGAAGCTGGTATGGGCGGTAGATTTGATTCTACAAATATTATTATTCCAGAAGTTTCTGTAATAACTCAAATTGATTTAGACCATCAGGAATATCTGGGAAATACAATTGAAGAAATTGCTTTAGAAAAAGCTGGAATAATCAAGCAGGGGGTAAAATGCGTTGTTGCCGAACAAAAACACAATATTAAAGATATTTTCAGGAAAACTGCTATTGAAAAGCAAAGTGAACTCATTTTCGTTGATGAACAATATTTTGCAAAGAACATTAAATTCAATCCAGATTTAACAACAGAATTTACTGCTATTACACCAAAAGGCGAATATAAAATTAAATCACCACTTGCGGGTAAGCACCAGATTAGGAATGTATTAATGGCAATAGCGGCAGTGGAGGGGTTATAGGGAAAATAATATTAGCTCTTCAAATTTATTATTGACTTTTAATTTAATTTTTGTAATTTTAATAAATATTATGTTAAACTTCTTTCAATCTTTAAAATGAAAGTAAAAATTGGACAAGCAGTTAAACTTTTTTTTGGAAAATCATCTTTTGAAATGATATTTTTCGAAGCTATTGCTAATGCATTAGATGCTGATGCCATTGATATTTCAATTGATATACGTGCTGAAGCTTTAAATCAGCCAAACTCAATAAAAATTACAATTTGTGACAATGGAATTGGATTTACCGATGTTAGATATAGGAAGTTTTCGAATTTATTAGATGTAGATGAAAATACCCATAAAGGAATAGGAAGGCTTGTTTATCTATGTTATTTTAACAATATAAAAATAACAAGTTATTATGAGAATAATAAACTAAGAGAATTTGAATTTAATGAGAATTTTAAAGAAGAAGATGTTAAAATAAGTCAAGTTGATGGTTTTAAATCTGGTACTAAAATAATTATGAGCGATTGTTCTTTAGATCGTTTACACTCATATCAATATCTTCAACCAAATTATTTAAAAAAAAGGATATTAGAAGAATTTTATTCTCAATTATTTAAATTAAAGCAAAATAAGAGTAATATTAAAATCACAATAAATTCTCATATTGAAGATAAGGATTATAATGAAGAATTGAATAATAATGATATTCCAGATTTTGAGACAGTTGAATTAGATAGTTCAATAACTTTAATTGATAAATTTTATCTTCATTATTTTATTAAAGAAGTAGATATTTCTGAAACAACTTTAATTACTGCTATAACTGTTGAGAACAGAACTTTGCCAAATAAAGAAATTATTTCAGAAGAAAATAAACCAAAGGGGTATTTTATAGTATTTCTACTTTATTCAGACTTTTTTAATGGTAAAGTTGATTCAGCAAGGCAAAAATTAGAGATTAATGAGTCTGAACTACAAGAAATAAAACACCTGTTTAGAAAAAAAGTAGCTTCAATTCTTGAAGAACAAATACCTAATATAGCACAAAGAAATAAAGAAGTAAAAATAAATTTAGTCAACAAATTTCCACACTTATCCGGTTATTTTAATACTGAGACTATTGGCTATGCTGCAAAAACTGATATTCTCAAAAACGCTCAAGAACAATTTTTTAAAGATCAAAAAGAGTTGCTTGAAGCTACATCTTTAACTGATGAACAATACAAGCAATCAATTGAATTATCTGCTAGATCTTTAACTGAATATATTTTATTTAGACAGATAACAATTGAAAAGCTAAAAAAGACAACAAAGGAAAATAGTGAATATGAATTACATAATTTATTTATGACTCCTAAAGTTCAGTTCAATAATAAAAATATGGTTAACGATATTTATAGTAATAATGCTTGGTTGCTAGATGATAAGTATATGACTTATGAAACTATTTTAAGTGATAAAGAAATTGGAGAACTTATAAAATATATAACAAGCGATGAGAACATTGAACGAGATGCAGATAGACCTGATATGGCTTTAGTTTTTTCAAATAATCCAGAAACTTCAAATATTTTCGATTTAGTAATTGTCGAGATAAAAAAACGTGGTATTTCTTTAGAAGAAAATATGAAAACTGTTACACAGCTAGAAAAAAGAGCACGAAAATTAATGGAATATTATAAAAATAGAATTCAAAGAATATGGTATTATGGTATCATTGAGTTTAATGAAAAAATTGAGCTACATTTAGCTGGTGAATATAGAGAATTGTATTCTTTAGGAAAAATTTATTATAAAGAAACTCAAGTGGCAATTTCTTTAAGCCCTAAAGTTACTTTGCCTATCCAAATTTTTATTTGGGATATTGATGCTATAATCAAAGATGCTGATGCACGTAATTCAGCATTTTTACGATTAATAAAAAGTAAATTTATCTAATATTATTCAAATTGAATTTTTCCTTATCTTTGAAATAAAACAAAGGAATATAAATACTTTTATTATGAACCACAAAGACATAATCCACACTATCAAACAAGAAAAAGATTTCTTGAAAAGGAAATATAATATATCTGAAATTGGTTTGTTTGGTTCTTTTGCGAGAGAAGAACATACCATAAACAGTGATATTGACTTATTGGTTGAATTTAGCACCAATCCAGACTTATTTACTTATATTGAAATTATTAATTATCTAAAGAAAAAGTTAAGAAGAAAAGTTGATTTAGTTACAGAAGAAGCTTTAAGACCAGAAATCAAAAATCAAATAATGTCAGAGGTAGTATATTTATGAAAAGAGATTTGTTATTGTTTTTAAATGATATCAAGAATTCAACTGCCGATATTATTGATTTCACTCATGATATTGACTATAAAAGATTTATAAACGATAAAAAAACTATTTATGCAGTAATAAGAGCATTAGAAATAATAGGAGAAGCTGCTAAAAAGATTCCAATTTCATTAAGAAAGAAATATCCTGAAATTGAGTGGAAGAATATGGCTGGCATTAGAGATATTCTGATTTATGAATATTTTGGAGTGAATATTTCTATTATTTGGAATGTTATTGAAAACAAGCTTCCTTTATTGCTCAATAACATTGAAAAAGTTATTTCAGAATACAAACAAGAAAATCCCAATCTTTTTGGTAAATAGCAATTTCAAATACAAATTCCCTTATATTTCAAAATAAATTACTATATTGCATTAGTTTATTAATTGGTAAATTTTTAAATAAATATAGAAAAATATGAAAAATCAAATACTAATCCTTATAAGCATTTTTATATTAAGTGCTGCTTCTGCTCTTGCTTCAGAAGATACAATAAAAGTTCGCACTCACGATAAGGAACATTTAAATTGGAATGGGCATTTTGTTCGGGATACTTATTTCCCTACTGCTGGCGAAACTTTCCGCCGAATCTGGCTTGATTTGACAATTGGTTGTCCTGAAGGCGGCTGCAGTCCATGGGATTACACAGTTTGTCTGCTTTTGGAAAAGAAGTCCGGCGATAATTCAATTAATTACGAACTCGCACGATACATCACAGCATACAGCGGCAATCTTAATTCGACCTGGTCGCGAACTTACCGCTATGATGTTACTGATTATGCCCCACTACTGACTGATTCTGCTAAACTTGATATTTTCTATGACGGCTGGACTGATGGTTTTACTGCGACTGTTGATTTTACCTTTATCAAAGGAACTCCGGCAAGAAAGCCATTTAAAGTAGAAAAATTAGTTTATGGAAGTTTTGCTTATGGCGATGAAAATAATCCCATTGGAACTTTAATAGGCGAAAGATTTGCAAGCATTGATGAAAAAACGAAAAGCGCTGCTCTCAGAACGATTATTACAGGACACGGATTTGGTGGAAATGAGGACTGTGCTGAATTTTGTGAAAAAGATAATTTTATTTATGTCAATAGCAATTTAGCAGCAACAAATCACGTTTGGAAAGGTGATTGCGGATTGAATCCACATTATCCTCAGCCCGGCACATGGCTTTTTGACAGGGCGAATTGGTGTCCCGGCTTGCCAGTCGTTCATTTTACTAATGATATAACAGAATTTATTCAACCCGGCAGCGAACATTCTTTTTCTTTTGATATGACTCCTTTCGTAAATAAGGGGAATAATAATTGTGCCTATTATTTGTCTTCAAATTTAATTTTATATGAAGATTTCAATTTTACAAATAATGCAGCACTTGAAGATGTTGTTGCACCAAGTATGAAATGGGAATATAGCAGAAAAAATCCAAGTTGCTTGAGTCCCGAAATCATTATTTCAAATCTGGGAACTGCTCCTCTTACTTATTTGGAAATTGAATATGGTGTTCCAAATAAGGAAATGCAAAAATTAGTATGGAATGGGAACTTAAAATTTAATGAAAAAATCAATGTAGTTTTACCAAATTATCCATTAATGCAAGATGATATTAGCTTTCTGGTGCAAATTTCAAAACCAAATAATACTGAAGATGAAAATCCTGTTGATAACGTGATTTTAAGCGATATAAAACCAGTGAAATTTTTCCCAAGCAAATTAATTTTTGAATTGCTTACAAATAACTATGCTTACGAAAACTATTATGAAATAAAAGATGCCAATTCAAATATTGTGTTTCAGCGTAATAATTTACAAAACAATACATACTACAGAGATACTCTTAATCTTCCAGATGGTTGCTATGAATTTAAATTATACGATTTAGCAAAGAATGGACTTTACTGGCAGTATTTTCCAGAAGCCGGAAGTGGAGCTATGAACATTTTTGACGAAAAAGGTAATACACTTGCAAGATTTAATTCAGATTTCGGAACAGAGCTATTTTTACAATTTCAAACAGGACCTACTCCCAAAATTCTAATTAGCTTTGATACATTAAGTTTTGGTGATGTTAATTTAAACGAGGAAAAACAATTAATGTTAGAAATTGAACCTGCAAACAGTTTAGGAACAATGATTTATGAAGTTAAACTCAATATGATTGGGAAAAAAGGATTTTCGCTTATAAAAACTATACCGGAATTTACGGACAGCATCTTTCTGAATCAAAATGAGAAATTGCAGGTTCTCGTTTCTTTTTTGCCAATAAAAACAGGATACGTCGAATCATCTCTTAACATTTCAACAAATGACCCTGTTACGCCATCAAATCAAATAAAATTAACAGGAAAGGGAGTTGACCCGCAATCTGTTTATGAAAACCTACCCTTACCAATCAGCTATATCCATTTACAGGAAAATCCAGTTACCAAACCAATTCGAATTGAGTTTGGAATTGAATCAAACCGAGCAGAACAGGGTAAATTGCTTTTATACAATCCAATGGGTGAACTTATAGATATTTTATTTGACGGGTTATTAAATATTTATTCAAATTCTATTGCATTTAATCCAGATAATTATCCAGTAGGAGCATATATTTTAGTATTTCAATCAAATAGCACAAAGGCAGTGAAGCAGGTAATTGTAACGAGGTGATTTAAAATTTCAATGAAAAGTCTGATGAACAGCTTGCAGAACGCGACAAAATCAATAAAAAATTACAGGAAATTATTGATGACCACACTGAACCCTGGGGAATAAAAGTTTCTTCAGTTGAAGTCAAGCAAATTGATTTACCACTCGAAATGCAACGTGCAATGGCAAAGCAAGCTGAAGCAGAACGCGAGCGTCGTTCGAAGGTAATTAACGCTGAAGGTGTATTCCAGGCAGCTCAAAAGCTAAAAGAAGCAGCCGAGACAATTCAGGATTACCCTGTTGCTCTCCAACTCCGCTATTTGCAAACTCTTGCAGACATTGCTACTGAGAAAAACTCTACAACTATTTTCCCTATTCCAATTGATTTACTCACTCCATTTATGAAAAATCAAATGGAAAGCGGGAAATAATGATTAATGATTAATTGTTGATTAGGTTATTGGGTTGTTAAGTTATTAGGTTATTGGTAAAAAACAATTAATAATTAACAATTATGTTATTTTTTTTCTTCTCAAGTTAAACTTGAGAAGAAAAAAAATGGTAGGTGTGTTATCTTTACTTTCTTTCCAAAATGCAATTTATTTAGTCATACTATCAGCAAGCTGACAGCATTACATCTATTTATTGTCATACTATCAACTTGTTGATACTATGACTGGAAGAAAAATAAGCTAATAAGGTTAATTATTCTTTAATGTTTATTTTCTACTAAGGTTTATGAGAAAGATAAGGTTTCTTTCTAAAAAAATAGACCTTATTTTAATAATAAACCTTAGTAGAAAAACAAAAAACCGGTTTTAAAACCTTATTAGCTTATTGAAAGTGTTTTCCAGTCATGCGAACAACTAGTTGCTCGTATGACTGGATATAATGAATATCTAAGTTTTTCACTTTTTCCAATTTTACTTCTTTTTTAATTCATAACTAATAAGATGCTGCACTATCCAGTTTGTGTCTTTGGCTATTGTGTCAATATGATTAATTTGTTCGGTTTTGACTAATCCAATACCAGGTGCTAAATACATACTGCTGGTTTCGTCTTTAGCTTGAATGTATTTTATGCAATTAAAACTACCTGCCGGAGTATTTAATAAATCGTTAATACTAACTGTTTTAAATCCGGAAGAATCTTTTGGATTGTATTCACCTACATAAGTAGGATATTTATACGCTAACCCAGTATTCTGGGGATTAAAATCAGAAGTATCATGCAAATGCTCAGTAACCCAAAGTCCATCACTTTTATTTGCGAAAAATATATTAGGATTATCTCCTAATTCAGCGAAAGCAAACCATTCTACTCCATCAACAATTTTGCTATATGGTATATAATATTCAAAAGTGCCTTTGTTTTTAATACTATCAACATTAGAACTATGATAACTAAAAAAAGTATAAGTCCATTTGTTTCCAACAGTAAGAGGCCAGATTTCCTTTTTTGGATCATTTGAATCGGTATTGTTTTCAGAACAGCTTAAAATTAATAAAATGTAAACAAGCGTAATAGAAAAATACTTCATAAATACTCCTTTAAAATAATTGCACAGATTTATTTTACCTCACAGCTTCCCAAATTTTGGATAAAGATTTACCGCGAAAAACAACTGAAACAGAATTAAGTGACCATGAAAATATGATTCTAAAATATCCGAATTTCCTGTATCTTCTTAATGATTCATAAACAACTAATTCATTTGAGTACTTAATTAAATATTTTTTTGAAATTCTGCGGTATAAATCGAAATCTTCGCCGGCAACAATATCAGAATTGTATCCCTCAATATCTTTAAACACCTTAGATTTTACAATTTGACATTCACCTCTTCCCATTCCAATTTTCATTGAATTAAGCAGGCATACGTAGCAGTTATGAAAAGAAAAGAACAATTTGTCTTTAAAGGTAATTTCATCGGGAGCAGCATAAACCTTACAGGCAATTGCAGCAGCATCACGAAAGCCATTTTTATTCATTGCCCAGTTGTTAATAACCTGAAAAAAACGTTCTGGGTCTTTGGGTTTAGTATCAGCATTAATAAAAACAAGTATGTCGCCGCTTGCAACTCTTGCGCCATTATTTCTGCCGCCGGCAATTGTCTGACGTTTTTTATCAGTATGGATAACAATTTTGTCAGCATATTTTTTTGCAATTTCAACTGTTTTATCTGTGCTTCCGCCATCGCTTACAATTAGTTCAAAATTATATTTCTTTTTTAAGGCATTTGTATAGCAGCAGAGCGAATCGGCAATTATTTTTTCTTCCTGCAACGCCGGAACAATCACACTAATAAATGGCTTCGACAAATTAATATTCTGTTCGATTTCAAAGCATTGGATATATTTTTCTTCAATGCTGTTTGCTGTCCGTTCCTGAGTTATGTCTTCTCTTAATGTTTTCATTAAAAATTTAATTTTTAAAATCTTATATTATTCAAATTAATAGAAAATGGATAGAGTAAATAAAATTTGGTAACATCACCGAATTCAATGGCTGGAGAAGGGAGTTTAAAATTATTTAAAGTTTGTCTGAACCAATTCCAAAAGCCCGGTCCATCAGGCAAAAGTTCTATTAAGTTATAATCTAAAGAAATTATGAATTTTGGATTTCCCCATACGTCATTGTACATTGGTTTTGAACGGGTCGGGTCGCAATTTAAACTTTTATCATAAGGATTGCATAAATTTCTTGCTGCATAACCAAAGCTAATTTGAAGCCAGGGCACCCAATATTTCTTCATATCTTCAGGCAATAAATTATAAACATTTACTGAAAGCCAGAGCGTATGGGAGCTATAATCATCAATAAACATATCTGACGGTTTGCGTTTCAATTCGCCGTGCCAGTTAGCTGGAATATATGTAAATTTTGGAGTAAAATTCTGCATAAATGGTACATAAATCTGGGAAAAATGGAAAGCAGCGCCGGCAATATCTGCATAAAAATCACTTGGGCAAAATCCCCAATTCTTTCCATAGCCATCTAAAATTTCAACATAAGTTGTATAACCCAATCCTATGCAAGTTCCAATTATATTTGAAGTTTCATAGCTAAATCCAGATAGCATCAAACTTTCTGACATTAAATAAGCGGTGAAATAAGTTCCGAAGAAGTGTCCAGCTTTATCGGCATATAGAGCATAGCGCCCATCTTCAACGATATGAAAATCTGAACGTTCTTTCCATATTGTATTGAGCTGTAAATAATGTTGAGCTATGAAAACACCTGTAACAGCACCGGCAGTAATAGCAAGTGGTATTGGTTTAATATTGGTTTCTGTTGGGGGATTATCTCCCAGAATTGTATATCTTTTAGAACCTGCAAAAAAAGTTTCTTTTTCTTTTGTTTTTGTAGTATCTTCGCTTGCTTTTAATGAATAATTAAATATTATGCAAATAATTATAATATTAGTAATTAAATATCTATAAATCTTATTTTCTGGCATTATTTTTTCTATTTAAAATTATGTGTTTTTTATTTAAAAAACTATTTAATTACAAATTTAGTAATTAACTAACTAAAAACATAAAAATTTTATATTTAAAAAATGTTGGAAATTGGAAAACAAATAAAGGAAGCACGAGAAAAAAGAAAAATTTCTCAAAAAGATGCTAGTAGAGATACAAACATCAATCTTTCCTATATTGAAGCTATGGAGGAAGGAAGCACTACATTTTTACCTAAGGTTTTTATAAAAAATTATTACAAAATGTATGCTAAATATCTTAAAATTGATATAGAAGATACTGACTTGAAGATTACTGAAAGCAAGGAAACATTAAAATTTATTGAAGATGAAACTCCAGAGCCGATTATCCAAATTAAAAAAGCAATCGAAAAGAAAAAGAGCAAAAATCAACAATTTTTTTCATTTCTCAATGACAGATACAAATTAATTAATCGGACAAATTTGATTAATACTTTTATTTTTATTTCAATTATTATAGTTATTATTGTAGTATTTTATTTCACTTTATTTTACGATAGCACTGACAAAAAATCATTAACCAATCAAGATATCCAACAGGTAAGCAATGATAGAGGAATTTCTCAGGATACAAGCTCCCAAAACTTAATTAATTCTGAAATAAAACTTATTAAATTGGAAGCAAGAGCTACTGATAGCGTATGGATAAAAATGAATATTGATGACAAAAGAAGCGAAGAAGTTATTTTGATGACTAATACTGCGCGCTCATGGGCTGCTGAAAGTTATTTCATTGTTTCATTAAGCAGGGCTGGTGCTGTCGAATTTTGGCGTGATGGTGTTTTGCTCCCTCCTCTTGGAAAACCATACTCAAAAATAAATGAATTGAAAATAACTAAAGACAGTATTATCAGGAAAGCATATATTTCAGATTCTGCCCGTAATGCCATTAGACAGGCAAATTTACGTAAACAGAAACAGGAAACAGTTCCAATGTTTTTAACTCCTTCAAATATCCAAAAGACAAGTCCATTTCAGGATAAAAAGAAAGATTCGCTTAGATAATAAATTGTTAATTGTTATTATGGTAACTCAACTTTCCTAGTATTATAATTCATTAAAAGAATTACTATTTTGTGTTATTCCGAACCCCCTGATAAAAGAAGACTTTTATTTTAAATGGAAATGACATAAATAAATGTGTCATCGCTATTTAAATAAAGGTCTTTCTTTATCTTAGGGTTGCCAATGACATCTTTTTTCAGTCATACTATCAACAAGTTGATAGCATGAC
>DAIOVK010000065.1:0-10777 GCA_036759045.1 Kapaibacterium sp. (SeqCode)
AATTTCTTTCACACAAAAATTTGATAAGAATTATGTCATCTCCATTTAAATAAAGTTCTTACTTCATTTTGGGGTTCGAAATGAAAAGCAAGTGAAATAGCAAACTACGTTGGGTCAGGAGTTATTAACTTTCGTATAGTTTCTCGGGTTTCAAAAGTTAAGCATCAGTATGCTTTTTTATTTCATTATATCTGAAGCAAGTTACTATATGGTCATTTACTATGCCGGCTGCTTGCATAAAGGCATAACATATTGTAGAGCCAACAAATTTAAATCCACGTTTCTTTAAATCATTACTCATTAGGTCTGAAAGTTCAGTTCTCGCTGGTATTTGCTTCAATTCCTCCCAAGCATTATGGATTGTCTTTCCATCAGAAAAACTCCATATATATTTATTAAAACTGCCGAATTCTTTTTGAATTTTTAAAAATTGCTTAGCATTTTCTATTGTTGCCCGAATTTTTAACTTATTTCTTATTATGCTTGGTTCAGCGATTAATTTTAATATTTGTTCTTCATTGAAACCAGCAATTTTTTCAGGTTCAAAATTTTCAAAATGCAAACGGAAGGCATCACGTTTATTAAGAATTATTGACCAGCTGAGTCCTGCCTGGAAGGCATCAAGGACGATAAATTCAAAGAGTTTTCTATCTTCGTGAACAGGGACTCCCCATTCTGTATCGTGGTATTTTATCATTAATTCATTAGTGGTTGTCCAGGGACAACGTTTAATTTCTTTCATAACATTCCTAATTAATTTTAATATGAGCTAAAGACATTACTTTCAACTTATCTGCTATGTTCATTCCCAATCTATTCAAAAAAGAAAAATTCTTCTTGAGTTCTTTATACATCGGCATAGTATCAATAATATTTATGTAGTTACTCCACTTTTCAATATCATAAATATTGTTAATACCCCATTTTAAATATGCTGATTTACTCATTCCACCTTTTTCAAAAACCTGATTTTTTGAAATATTTACTCCTTTGATTGATGTATAATCAAAAATCAAAAAAACATAGTTCATGCAATTTCTTTACCTAAACAAATAGCTATATGATGAAAAAACAAATACCACACCGCTGCCCATCTCAAGAGGTGAATAAGTAAGGTAGTTAATATTCAATTTCTATTGGAACTTCTTTTGCAGCAAAAACGAATATCCGCATATCATTCAGTCCTATACCTCCTTTGAAAAAATTCTTTTCTTTATTGATTTGATTTATTTTTTTGTATAAATCTTCCGGATTAGAATTAGCAGCTTTTTGGACGCTATCGCAGCCGACTTCAAGCAACATTCTTGCAAAAGTAGCACCGACCCATTTGATTCTGGATAAATCTATTAGTTTTGTAAGAATTAATATTTCATCTTCTGGTATGTCCAAATAATTAGCAAGTTCATGTCGCTTTTGAGAATTTTTTACTCTATCAAAGAGCTTAACTGTGTCTTTAATTCCGATTTTTTCTAATTTATTAATAGTTTGATTTGAAATTCCGATAAAATCCTTTATTTTATTTGGTTTAGGATGCATACTATTAATTTCTCTAAGTAAAATTGACAAATATTCTTCAGAAAAATATTCAATTTTTGAAAACTCAGTTAAATTGTTCTTTTGTTTTAGTATTTGCTGTAAATCTTTTAAATTATTAACTCCTCTTTGTTTTAAAATATCAAATCTTTCATTTAAGTTTTCTTTTAAAATCATTCTGCTAGGAGGCAAATACCCAACTTCCAATTTAGCTTTGTATTCATCAAGGGTAATTTTTTCTAAGTCGATATAATAGCCCATAATACTAATCAAGTATATTTTAAAATCTTTTCAATATTTATCTTTTAAAATTCAGAACTACCGATGCCTCTTAGTTTGTTATTTCGTAATCTTGTCATTTCGAAGCGCAGCGGGAAATCTCACAAGTCATTGTAAACACTAAACTTGAGATTTCTCACTTCATTTCGTAATGACACATTTTCTGGGTGATTTGCGCAATTATTCTTTGCGGAACAAATCTTCTAACTCCTTTATTTTCATTATTGTGGCAGGAGTTCTGAAATTCGAAATAAAAACTATGCAGAAACTGCAGTAATGATTTTATTTATTTCTTCTGTTCTTTATTTCATTAAGTCCATTATAAACAATAGATTCATCAAGAACGATATCGAAGCCGGATTGAGGGACTCCTTTTTTAGCTTTTAATCTATTTAACACTTCATTAAACAGATTTTCAGCTTCATCTAACTGGTTTAAATACAACAAAGAATATGCCTTTAAATTCAGGGCATAAACTTGATTAGGAGCATATTCCAAAGACTTTTCAGCCCAAAAAAGAGCTTCTTCAAAGTTTTTTTGGTTTCCAACAAGTTGAGATAGGGTAGAGGTTGCACTTGCAAAAACAGAAGGGGAAAGTCCACCCATTTCAATCGCAAAACGAACAGCTTTTTCAGCTTCAGCAAAAAGTCCCATATTGCCGAGTGTTTGCCCAAGCTGATACCAGGCGTAGCTATTAAGTGGCTCTTCTTCTATGTGTTTCATTAATAAATTATAGTTTCTTTTAATTTTATTATCCATAACATCACGGGTCTTGTTATAGCCAAGGTGCTCAATTACAATATCAGAAAAATCAATACTTCGTCCTGCTTCAAAAATTGAAGGTGCAATTTGTTCGTGGACTCTTCCTTCAAAGCGAATTTTTGGGTAGCCAATGTTTCTGAAAATTCTTGGATAACCGCCGCGATGCATTTCAGTTGAGCCGGTTAGCTGTAAGTGCTCACTTTCAATGGTGCAAACAAAACCAGCTACATTTTCTTTAGTATTGATGAGCATATTCCTGATTTTTTTTGCACTTTCTATTTCAAGACGCTCATCAGCATCAAGATAAATAATCCAATCGCAGTTACAATTTTTTAAAGATTCGTTCCGAGCAGCTGCAAAATCATTAATCCATTCAAAATCATATACTTTTGCTCCGAATTTTTTTGCTATTTCTTTTGTCTTGTCAGTTGAACCAGTATCAACAATAACAATTTCATTTACAACATCTTTTATACTTTCCAAACAGCCCGGCAGCATTTCTTCTTCATTTTTCACAATCATACTCAAAGATAACAGGTGAGTGTTGATTTCAGTTTTATTGTCTCTTTTTTCAATAATATTTGAAATATTTGTAATAGTATTCTGTTTAGGAATGAAATTAGCTTGTTTATTTGGCATATTTTGCAAAACTTGTTTAAGAAATCCATCTATTTCTATTCTTCCCGGTTCTATTTGCTTTGCTTTTTCCAAAAGTTTTAAGGATTCTGCAAAATTTTTGTTCATAAAATGAACGTTGGCTAATCCTACCATACAAGCAGAATCATTAGGATTTACTGAAAGTCCTTTTTCAAATTCACTTTTTGCTAATTTGAACTGATTAATTCCGATATAGCATTTGCCGAGCCGAAAATGCAATTGTTCTAAAGGTAAAACATAATCGCCGATAATTTGAGCCATTACACTCGGAGAGAGCTGCGCAGCATACATTTTTTGATAAAAATTCATTGAATCATTAAATTTATGCAACTCTGAATAGGTTTCTCCGAGAATGAAATTGGCAAAACTTTGAATAGGGACAATTTTTAAAGAATGTTCTGCTCTTTGAATAGCTTTGGGGTAATCTTGCTGCTGGAATGCAATTACTGCGCCGAAGTTAAGTGACTGTGGTTTTATAGTGCTATTATCATTTGCTAATTCAATAGCTTTTGCAATATCAAGCTCTGCCAGATTTAATTCTTTTAAAGATAAATATGTCTTAGCTCTTTGAAAATAAGAATTTATATCATTTTCATTATTTTGTATAGCTAAATTAAGTAACTCAAGGTTCCTTAATTGCTTTTGCTCCATTTGTTCTAAATTATGGCTGTATCCAAGATGAAGAAACTCTATTTCAGAATTTTCAATTTTAAAATTCAATGCTTGAATCGGTTCAACAATCTGTTCATGAATTATTCCATAAAAACGAATTTTTGGGTGAGAGCGGAAGAGGCGAAGTAAATTAGCCGAGTAAATGTCAAACTTTCCATCTTTTCTTGTTGCTTCAGAAGTTACTTTTATTAAAATTCCACCAGTATTTTTATTAGCATTTTTTAAAGAGGAAATTAATACATCAGGATTAAGCAATCTTTCATCTGCATCAATGCTCAAAATCCAATTGCAATTTGCTTTTTCAAGAGCGAAGTTCCTTGCTTTAGAAAAATCGTTTTGCCATTGGAAATTAAACACTTTACAACCAAATTGCTTTGCTATTTCAATAGTTTTATCAGTTGAGCCGGTATCCACTAAAATAATTTCATTAGCTATATTTTTTATTGAAAGCAAACAATCCTTCAAAAATTTCTCTTCATTTTTTGCTATTATACATACGCTTAGAGTTTCCATACTTTGCTCTTTTCCCAAAATTAATAAATTTTAAAAATTAAAACTTTTTTTTGTAAATTTAATTTTTATTTAATAATAATTTTCATTATTATAATAAAATACTCATTTATTTTTTAAAAATTGTAAAAATTTTAGGAATTTTCCAAAAAATTTATGTTAAAAATTTCAATATTAACAATTGGAGATGAGATTTGCATCGGACAGATAGTGAATACCAATGCAAGTTGGATGGCTCAGCAATGTAGTCGCATTGGCTGTGATGTTCTTGTTCATTCATCAATTCATGATGATAAAGAAATTATCAAAAATGAATTAAGCCGGCTTTTAGAAATTTCTGATGTAGTGTTGGTTTCAGGTGGCTTAGGTCCAACATCAGACGATTTGACAAAACCGGCTCTATGCGAGTTCTTTGATGATGTTTTAGTTAAAAACCAAGATGTTCTTGATTTCATTACTGAAATGTTCAGCAAGCGAGGGATTGCTATGCTTGAGCGAAATGTTCAGCAAGCTTATGTCCCTTCTAAATGCAAAGTCATATTAAATCGGCTTGGCACCGCTCCCGGTATGCTTTTTGAACAAAATGGAAAATATGTTATTTCTATGCCCGGCGTTCCTGCGGAAATGAAGAATATGTTCGAAAAGTATGTTTTAAATTTATTAAATGAGCTAATTGAACTAAGAAATGTAGATGTTCTTGCTTTTAAAGTGTTGCAGACAATTGGCATTCCTGAATCAATTTTAGCTGAAAAATTAGGTGATCCAGATGATTTCATTAGTGGTGGTACTCTTGCTTTTCTTCCGTCATATAAGGGAGTAAAACTAAGAATTGGATTTGCTGCAAAGAACTTTCAAACTGCTAACCGGCTAATTAGAGAAGCTGAGGATTATATTAGGAGTAAAGTGGGTAAATACATTTTTGCTTCTGATGAAAAATCTATTAATGAAGTTGTTGCTTCACTTTTAGTAGAAAAAAATATGACTGTTGCTGTTGCAGAATCTTGCACCGGTGGTATGCTTTCAGCAAATTTTACTGATGTTCCGGGTAGTTCCAAATATTTTCTCGGTAGCATTGTTGCTTATTCCAACGATGTTAAAACTAAATTTGTAAATGTTGACAGCGAAGTAATAAAGCAATATGGTGCCGTAAGCAGAGAAACAGTTGAATTGCTTGCATCAAATGTGAGAAAAGTATTCGGCTCTGATTTTGGTATTGGTATTACCGGTATTGCAGGACCCGACGGTGGAAGTAAGGAAAAACCCGTAGGGACTGTATGGATTGCTCTTGCTGACAAAGAGAATGTCTATGCTGAAAAATTCTATCTTGGCACCGACAGAGGTATTATTCGGGAAAGAGCAGTTGCAACTGCTCTAAATTTGCTTTATAAAAGTTTAATATGATTTATTAATTTTAAAAGATGGAATCTGAAATTTGCCAGAGTAACAGAGTACAGTCATACTAGTGTAGTAATTCGTTAAAAGACTTACTATTTTATGTCATTCCGAACCCCAAGATAAAGCATGTGCTTTATTTAAATGGAGATGACATAACGAAAAGTGTCATTCTGACGAATGTCAGAATCTATCTTAATAATAGTTTTTAATGGTCATTAGTCATTGGTTATTAGTCATTAGTATTTTTACTAACAACTAATGACTAATGACTAATGACTAAAATATTCCTTTGTACTTAAGGAAAAACAAGATGGATTCTGTCATACGCCAGAATGACTAGTAAAGATTTCATTGGCAACGAAGAGAGGAATCTCACAAATTCTTGTTATCACTGAACTTGAGATTCCTCGCTGCGCTCGGAATGACAAGATATTTTAGTCTGGTTTTCAAAGGGATATTACACTAGCAGTAGTTATGAATTTTTTAAAAATCAGATTTTGTTTTAAAAAAATTTGTTAAATTTACACTTTAAAAATTAGGAGAAAAAAAATGAGTTTTGAAGAAAAAATCAATGAAGAATTAAAGCTCGCCATAAAATCTACTGATAAAGTTCGAATGGAAACTATTCGTTCTATTCGTAGCGCAATTATTGAGTTTAATAAAAGTGGTTCTAACCGCGAGCTAAACAGTGATGATGAATTGAAAATATTGCAATCTGCTGCAAAAAAACGCAAAGATGCAATTGAAATGTATGAAAAAACTGACAGAACTGACCTTTTGGATAGAGAAAAAGCAGAACTTAAAATCATTGAAGAATTTTTGCCTAAAAAGTTATCTGACGATGAGGTAAAAGCAATTATAAAAAAAGTAATTGAACAAACCGGTGCAAAAGAGCAAAAAGACATTGGTAAAGTTATGGGACCTTTAATGAAAGAAATAGCCGGTAGAGCAGACGGTAAAGTAATTCAAGGTATGGTCAGAGAAATGTTGAGTTAAAGAAGTTTTGCATTGACATTGTTTCAGAAATGTGCTTTTTTGTCATCGGACTTATGCCAGATGTCCGATGACTTTAATCGACATACAAAATCAATGTAATTATATATTATGCATATAATACTCCAATACTCCGGGAACTAGTGTTGTAATTCGTTAAAAGACTTATTATATTATGACATTTCGAAACGAAGTGAGAAATCTTACAAGTCATTGCTAAAACTAATCTTGAGATTCCTCACTTCGTTTCGGAATGACAAGATTTTATAGTAAGGTTTTCAAAGGGATATTACACTAGCTTTGCCCGGACTATGAAGTTTAAAGAGTATGAACTGAAAGACCACCTCGGCGATGTAAGGGCTACTTTCAATGATTTGAAAAATGGCGACATCAACAATGGATTTTATTTGGGTAGCATAGAAACGTTCAACTACTACCCGTTTGGAATGCTTGAGCCGACTACACCAAGCTCCAGCAGCTACCGCTTCGGCTACAATGGAATGGAGCGGGACGACGAAGTAAAAGAAAAACGCACCACATTGGGAAGCGGAAAAGGAAATAGCTACGACTACGGCGCCAGATTCTACGACCCAAGAGCTGCAAGGTGGTTTAGCAGAGACCCGTTTGAGCAGAAATATGTTGGTCTATCGCCATATCATTATGGATTTAATAATCCAATTATAACAATTGACCCCAATGGAGAGGAAAATATCGTTGTTATTGGACTTGATAAAGCTAACAACAATAGATATAATTTTATTCAATCAGGTTTATTACAAGTAAATAATTATTTAAAAACTCAACCAAATGAAAAAACGACAGTGTTATTATTTAACGATGGCTATAATAGATCAGAAATACATAAAGTGCAAGTTCAAATAACAAAGATGTATAATGGTAAAGTTAATGTTGAACTATTTAGAAATAATAATTTAACTAATTATTTAAATTCTAAAAATGTTGAAAATAATACATTATCTGATGAAAGAGAAGCAGATCTTGTTACAGATGTTAGTATTTTTGGACATGGTTTTATATCCACTTATGAACCTAATTACAGTGGAATTTTTTCTCAAACTGATACAAAAAATTCTTGGGGTATTAACCAAGCTATGTTATTAGATCCTAAAGCATTTGATTCACCTTCATTCGAATTTTTTACTTGTAATGCTGCAACAATAAATAAACAAGGTAAGAGTTTAGCTGAAGAAACTGCTAAACAAGTAAAAGGAAAATCAATAGGATGGTCCGGAAAAACTACCTATGAAAATATTAATAATGTAGAGTATAATTGGTTGCAAAGGCAATTAATAAAAATTCATAATTCTTATATGTCAAGTAAAGGTCTAAATACAAAGCCAATTGAATTAAAATCTAAGGCCCCAATAAGTCCAAGTGATAGACTTCCAACTGGATCCAGTAAATCTTCAAAAAAAGAATTTGACTATAGAGAAAAATAAAACAAGAGATTCGCTATGAAAAAACTAATAATTATATTTGTTATAATCTTTATATGTATATCATTGGGCTGCAATAAACGAAAATATATTGATTCAAAACTAACAGAATTTGAAACATTAGATTGCTTAGACATAGAAGATTTTATTGATACAATTAATCAAAGTGAAATTGATAGAATTTTAAACGAAATTAATTTAAATGATAGTAATAAAAGTAATAATTCTACTTTAAAAGAATTTGTTTTTTGTAACAACCCATTTTGTTTAAGTGTAAAAGATTCATTAGACATTTATTTAAATGGTCTATTAGTCTATACTGGAAATTTTAAAAATAATGGATTACTAAAAATTCCAAAGAAATTATTTTATAATCCGACTATTCCAACATTAAATATAATAAGAAAAAACAAAAATTTTATTTTTGGTTCAAAACAACAATTCTATTTTGATACAACTACTAATGGTTTTTATATTGTTTTTATGCCATATAATGCTCATTTATACCAGTTTGGCTTTTTTCCTTCTTATAAAATGTCTGAATATCAATTAAACAGGTGGTAATGAAAATAAAAAAATCAAAATTGTTTCTTTAGGCAGCATCGAAACGTTTAACTACTACCCGTTTGGGATGCTGGAGCCGACAACTTTAAGCTACGACGGCTACCGCTTCGGCTACAATGGAATGGAGCGGGACGACGAAGTAAAATCGAAACGAAACATAGGCGGAGGAATTATTATAGGAAAAGGGAATAGCTACGACTACGGCGCCAGATTCTACGACCCAAGAGGAGTAAGGTGGTGGAAAAGAGATAACTTTGAGAATAAATATCCAAGTTTGTCGCCTTATTCATATTCAGCAAACAATCCAATATTATTTATTGACCCAGATGGGAATATTGTGAAAAAAGCTATTGATGAATTTACTATTCAAAATGAAGGTAAAATTAATAATGCTATTCAAAAAAATCCAAGATTATATAACTATTTAAATACAGTTGCACTAAATATGAATAAGAATTTTTATCCTTACGAACAAGGTGAAGAAAAATCGCAAGGTGCTTTTGAACCAATATTTACAATAACAGCGGCTGATTTAAACAGAAGAACCTTAAATCATCACCAAATTGGTTCCGGAGAAACTTATAGTTCTAGAGAAGATTACAACGGAGCAAATTATATATTACATTTTGTAACCGGATTTGGTGAAACAGAAATGCTTGATCATATAAAAAACAATAGTTCTACGTATTTTGAAAATGCAAATAAACCTACAGAAGATGAATTAAATAGGCTTGAAAGTGAATTAATTGCTAAAGGTAGAGTAATGATAGACAAAACTACTATCAATATTGATGTAAATCAATCTGATTTTTCGATTGGTAAAGCAATGGCACATGAATTTGGAGGATTAGAATATGAACTAAAACATCCGTATAGGTCTTACATTCACTCAGTAATTTTACCATACATTAATCCAGATTTTAATTTCAAGGGTGGGCATGGAATGGATACTGACCCACATAAAGAAGGTTCAAAACAAGGAGAATTAGAATATGAAAGGAACAATAAATAAAATGAATATTTTAAAATTAATGACCAAAAGTAAATGTTTAGTTTTACTACTGTTAGTTTTTCTTTATCTGGCGTCATACAAAGAACTTTTGGCTCAATTTGATAAATACCCATCTGTTATTAAATATGAAGGTATGAATAGAGATAGTAGTTTATACAAACGGCTTTATTTTGGTACTCTCAACAATATATCTTGTTATCTAAATTATTTAAAAATTCAAATTTATGAAAAAGAACTAAAGTCTGGTAAATTTGATTCTCAAATATTTTGTTATGATGATGATAACACACTTGATTTTAATAAAATCTATACTCTTGATTTTGATGAAACGAATTTTAATTCTAGTTTAGATTCTATTTACACATTTTATTCTTTTGATTGGGGGTATAAATCCTATTATGAAATTTGTTATATTGATACTAATGATAAAGTTTCTGTAAATTTAGCAAAAGGTTTTAACAAGAATTATGACACAACACATTCAGTTTTAGTACTTCAATCTTCTACTGGTTGGCATTTTAACTCATATTCTTCGTTTTATATACCAATAATAATTCAACATGGCCTTTTAGGAATTAATAAAAAAACAAATAAATTGATTTTTCTTAGTGGATTTATGTTTTTAAACGATATAAAAGAAGAATTTTTCAAAGGAATTTTAGACAGTACTAAAGTAAAGGAATATGTAAGAATTAGATATTATTGCTATGGCTATAAAGATATAATTAGTTTAAAAGCTAACGAAGATAATACCAAGTATGAGATTATTATTGGTGATATATATAATGATAAGATAAGTAAATATTATATTATTGAAATTTCATACGATAAAGAATTAAATAAATACTATGAAAAAATAGAAAGAATAGAAGAATAGGAATAGCAGCTACCGCTTCGGCTACAATGGAATGGAGCGGGACGACGAAGTAAAAGATAAACGCAC
>DAIOVK010000066.1:0-10725 GCA_036759045.1 Kapaibacterium sp. (SeqCode)
ATTAACAATTAATAATTAACAATTAATAATTATTAAGAGCTTTTTTAATTTTAGCTAAAATGGTAGCTGCGTTAGATGGTTTAACAATATAATCAGAAATATTAAGTTTAAGCAAACCTCTTAAAAGTGAAGACGAGCTAAGAGCAGTGCAAGCAATAACGGGAATATTACTTTTGTCTGGCATACTTCTTAACTTAATTAGAGCAGTAAAACCATCCATAACAGGCATTTCCATATCAAGAATAATTAAATTTGGCGTAAATTTCTCAAGAAAATCGAATGCATCAATAGGGTCTTTAGCTTCAAAAGCTTCTATTTTTAGTTCTTTCTCAATAATAGTTTTCAAGAACTTCCTAAAAGCTGGTTCGTCGTCAACAATTAACACTTTTTGTATAAGATTATCCATAACGTATCCAAAAAAGCTATTTCATAATAAGAATTCGAGGTGGGACCTCTCCTGCCTCAGAAAGTTTGAATAATGACCTTTTCATTTCTTCGGTAATTGCTTCGCCTTGGGCAGCAATTAATAAACCAAAGGAACTATGATAATCTTCGGCAATAATCATACCAGGTTCTAACTTATTGATAGGAATTCTCATAATAGTTCTTTTGCCTAGCATTTGTCTTTCCACCCTAATAATCTCGGTAAAAACTTCAACGACTTTAGTATCAAATAAATTACCGGCTTTTGTTTGAAGATAGTTCATAGATGCTGCAAATTTATCACTTGTTGACTCTAAATAGGAGTTTGAACCGATTAATAAAGAAGAACTTGTAGGTGCAGTTGGTTTATAACTTGGTCTCTTGCAAAATAGGTTGTGGAAAGTATCGACTACACATATAACAGCTGCTCCGGGATTAATTTCTTTTCCCATTAAATGATTTGGAAAGCCAGAGCCATCAATCTTTTCATGATGCTGATAAACGATTTCAGCAATAGTTTTGAATCCGATATGTTTGTCTAATATTTGCTTCCCAATTGTAGGGTGAGTAATATATTGCTTATACTCACTTTCTTTCATTTCATTAGTAAATTTAACAAGCAAGCCATCTTTAAATCCAAGCTTCCCAATGTCGTGAATTAAACCGGCTATTTGGATTTCAAAAATATCTGTTTCATTCATTCCCAGCTTTTTTGCTACTTCTACTGATTTTTCAGAAACAAAATGAGAATGGCTGCTGTCGTAAAAGAATTCCCTAAGAGGAGCTATAGTCGTTAATATTTGAATAGTATCGTAAAAAGACTGAGCTAATTGCTCATGCAATTCATTTGTAATACTTTCTATATTATTGATATTATTATCATTAGCTTTTGCTTTTTCTTCTGGCATATATTTATTTTTTAAAATTTTTCAAGTGAAATTTTATTCGGTTTATCTACTGGAAAACCCAAAAATCTTTGTGCTAATTCAAAAAAAGTTGAAGGAACATCTGTTACATAAAAATCAATAAATGGTTTTCTGACAAATTCATTTTGAATTTCAGTTAATGCTTTTTGCTCGGCAAGAAGTCTAATCGCAAGGACAGCAGCATTTTCCCCTGAATCAATAAGTTCTACATCTTTCAAAATATTTCTTATTAATTCATTTAGTAACGGATAATGAGTACAACCAAGAATTAGAGTATCAATGTTATTTTCGATAAATTCTTCTAAATACTCTTTTGCAATAAGTTCAGTAGCGGAATGGCGCAGCAGTCCCTCTTCAACCAACGGAACGAATAAAGGGCAAGCTTTTGAAAATACCTGAAAATCGTCATTACCAATTTTTGATTTAATAGTATTCAAATAAGCATTGGTTGATATAGTTGCCCGGGTACCAATTATTCCAATCCGTTTATTGTTTGTTTCTCTTAAAGCAGCATTAACAGCCGGCTCAATCATCCCAATAACAGGTACATCTGCAATTTTTTCTATAGTTTCGAGTGCTATTGAAGATACTGTATTACAAGCAACAACAATGAGCTTAACTCCTTTTTCTAAAAGGAATTCTGTTGATTGTCTGGCGTATTGCTCTACAATTTGATAAGATTTATTTCCATAAGGGACTCGCGCTGTATCGCCAAGATATATATATCTTTCAAAGGGCAAAAACCTGATGAATTGTTTTAATACACTCAATCCACCAATTCCAGAATCAAAAACACCTATCGGTTTTGTTCTATCCATAACTCCAAAAATAATGAAATAATTAATGTTTTTAAAGATATTTTCAAAAAAAAATACAAAATGTGTGTGAAAATTTTTAAATTAGTCATTTTATATTTGAGAAATAAAAATGAATTATTTTTTTTAACATAAAACAAGTAGAAAATGTCAAAAATGAAAAAAATTGGACTAATAACAGGCGGTGGCGATTGTGGCGGCTTAAATGCATTTATTACTGGTGCTGCCCGTATGGCTCATCACCTCGGAATTGAAATTTGTATTATTCCTAATGGGTATGCCGGGCTTTATAATCTTGCAAATCTTACTCCAATCGTTATTGATGAAGACAGAGTTGATAAAATCCACTCCGGTGTTGCCGGCTCAGAAGCAGGACATTCAAGAGTAAAAATTGCTAAAATCAAAGATGCTTCAAAATACGAAAAAATTCGTCTGGGCTTAAATAAACATAATATTGACGGATTAATAATTGCAGGTGGTGATGATACCGGCTCTGTTATGGTCGATTTAGTCAATCAGGGAATCAACTGCGTCCACGTCCCTAAAACGATGGATTTGGATTTGCAAACTTATTCCGTTGGTGGCGATTCTACAATTAACAGAATTTCACGCTTCACTCAGGATTTACGAACTACCGGACTTACTCACAACAGAGCATTGGTGATTGAAGTGTTTGGAAGATACGCAGGGCACACTGCCTTTCGCGGAGGCATCGGCGCTGAAGCTGATTGCATTCTTATTCCGGAAATACCTGTGGACTATGAAGTTGTATATCATCATTTCAAAAAAAGGTATATGAGCCGCTTGGAAACAAGTGATGTGAAAGGTTCAACCTATATAATAGTTGCTGCTGAAGGTGTTAAAAGCAAAGAAGGAAGACACTTTTCAGATGATAGTAAAAAAGATTCTTTTGGACACGAAAAACTTACTGGTGTTGGTGCCTACGTTAGAAGTCAAATTGAATATTTTATGCACCAGGACCCAGACTGGGAACCATTTTTAGAACGTCATGGTATTTATGTCGATAGCATTTATATGTTCCCGGAAATTCGTGAAATTAGTTTAGGGCACCTTGTTCGCTCCGGAGATTCCAGTTGCTATGATGTTACTTTCGGTAAACAAGCCGGTGGTGGGGCTGTATTGCTTATGAGAAACGGTATTTTCGGTGTTACAGTTGTAGGAGTAGAACACGAAGAAGTTACTTATATCCCGACACAAGAAGCTATCAAACAACGCTTCGTAGATTTAAACGAAATATCGTTCTACGAGTCTTTAGACTTTTGTTTCGGAAGAAAACCTGAAGAATACAATCCAGTTTTTAAACAACAGGTCGGTATGATACATAGATACTTGTAATAATGATTAATGATTAATGATTAATTGTTAATTGTTAATTGTTATTCTGGACCTAAGGTAAAGGAAGTGCGATATTTAAATGGAGATGACATATCGTAGCTAAAAGCTACAAACAAAATTAAGAACTCCTGATGCCTCGTAGTTTGTTATTTCGCATGCTTGTCATTTCGAAGCGCAGCGAGAAATCTCACAAGTCATTACTACTACGAAACTTGGGATTCCTCACTTCGTTTCAGAATGACAGGATAATTATTATATTTATTTAATGTGGTTAAGTAGTAGTGCTTGACCACATTAATTTTATACTTTTAAGTGTCATTCTGACATCCGTCAGAATGACACTTTTAGTGATGTCATCTCCATTTCAATAAAGACTTTCTTTATCTTGGGGGGACAGAATAGCAGAAAAATTGAATTATTAGAACTTCCTTTAATAAAATATGATAAATAATTAGTAAAAATTTATTAACTTGCTTTTTTTATAGTATATTTTTTTAAAATTAATAGGAAATAAATATGAACAACAATATTAAAATCGAGTATTTTGATAATTATGCTGTTGTTACAATGATTGGAGATTTCCATTCAATTGAAGATGCCGAGCAGATTCGTGAGACATTTAAAGAAATTCAGAAAAAAGGTTTAAAAAACATTTTAGTTGATTTGAAAGAAGTATTCTTTTTAAACTCTCCTGTTATGGGCTCGTTCCTTTCCGGAAATGCTTTAGTTTCAAAACTAGACGGTAAATTTGTTGTTTTTAATGCAAATAACTACGTAGAAAACCTTTTCAGCGTTATGAAGCTTAACCTTGTTTTCTCAATTTGCAAAACACTCGACAATGCACTCGAAATAATTAAGTAAACATTATTTCCTAATCAGATCCTTTCCCAATTGAAAGAATTTCTTTTCTATAAATTTACTTTCCGAAAGCCAGCCGGCTTTCGGAAAGTTTATTATTTTCCAACAAATTTTTTCAAATAAACACAGTGTTAAATATGAATACTTTATCTAGAAAAATTGGTTTTTGGTCATCAATTCTGATGCATATTTCTCTTGTGGTATGGATTATTTGTTTTGTTATAATTGCAGCTTCATCGCCTTTGTTCGTCTGGACAAATTTTAATGATTTTCTTAATTATGTAAATTCAAACAATCAGTTTTTTCAAAATTTAGCAAAGATTTTTGTATTACTTTTTGGCTTTTTTTATTTAATGCTTATGAATTCTTTTTATGACTGTTCTGAAGAATCAAAGAAACCGGCAGCCCGCTTAAGTTTGCTTTTTGCTTTGGGATTTACAATTTTATCAAGTATTAATTATTTCATTCAAATAAGTGCAGTCAGATTAAACTTGGAAAAAGGAGTAACCGTTGGATTAGAAATGTTTTTACAGGCGAATCCACTATCCGCAATGAATTCAATAGCTCTTTTGGGCTGGACCTTATTTTTGGGTTTATCTTCACTTTTCATTATTCCGACAGTATCAAAGAATAAAGATTTGAAAATAAATTTTTTTATAAATTCTATTTCTTGCTTTCTTGCCTGTATTAGTTACCTTATCCAAGATGAATCACTATTATTTTTGTTTATTAATATATTTGTAGGTGGTTCTTTAATTGTTATTTCTATATCATCAATAAAGTATTTCAGTAAGAAGTAATTTATTTAATTCAACAAATTAAAGCAAAACTTCCTATACCACCCCAGAGCTGATTTGTTCTCTTAGTTAATAACACAAACCCCATTAGAAAAATTAGAATTTCTATCTAAACAAAAATTCTCATTTTTCTAAGAGGTTTAAAAATGATAATTTTTAGAACTCCACTAATGGAATAAATTCACAAATATGGCTATTGGGCTACATCTTCATTAATTCCTCAAAAGACAGATTCATTAGTTTATAACTCTCCCAGCCAGTATAATCGAAATGCCACCACTCGGTTGGATAGTGTGTTAATCCGAAATGAGACATAATATTAAAAAGGAATGTCCGATTCTTAATAATTTCTGGCGATAAATTCATATAATCAGGATGGGCTTTTTCAGAAAACTCGTCAAATTCTGAGGGCATTGGAATTTCTTTGCCAGTATTTAAATCAATTAAAGTCAAATCAATAGCACAACCTCTGTTGTGGCGGGAACCATATTTCGGATTTGCTACAAAATTAGTATCAGGATAGACTTCATAGAATTTTAAAGTCGCAGAATAAGGACGGTAAGCATCATAAACCCTTAATCCAAGATTGTGTTTTGCTAAAGAGTCCTGAACTTTTTTCAATGCTATGGCTACTGGCTTGCGGGCAAACGCTTTAGCACTTGTGTATATTATCTCACCGGTGAAATTATTTTTTGTTGCATAGCGAATATCCAATTTTATACTTGGAATAGCAATTTCTAAATCAATAAGTTCCATATCAGCATTTTTACTGATTGATTCTTTGTATTTTGAAATATTATCTACTAAATCCAATCCATAAGGATTATTGCTATTGCTACTCGTAGAACTACTGCACGAAAGAAGCAGTAAAACAAATAAAGTTTGCCATAAAGTGTAATATTTAATTTGTGTTAATTTTTTTTTCATAGCAACATTCCAAATTCTTAATAAAATAAATTACTTTTTTGATAGCAAATTAATTATTTATAACTTTATTTCATAATAAAATTTTATATTGGTTTTCTAAAATTCAATTTGTCTTGCCATTCTGGTATACGCCGGTACGACATCTTTACGTATGAATACTCTAACTTTACGAAAGTCAAAAATTAAAAACCATCTAAACTATCTTTAAACAAAAAAAATACCCCAGTTCTTAACAATCAAGCACTGGGGTAATAAATCATAAATTCTTTTTTATTTTATCTAACTATTACAAATCGGCCTTGTTTTGCTTCTTTTCCATTTTTTAAAATGATTAAATTGTAAACTCCCTGTGAAAAATCAGAACAGTTTAGCAAATAAGAACTGTCTGGATTTGATAAAGAATAATCACTCATTAAATTAGATTGAGAATTATATACTTTAATCTGAACATTTCCGGATAAATCACTTAAATCAACATTAACAAAATTATTTGCTGGATTTGGGAAAGCGAGACAATTAAGATTATCACTATTATCGGTAACACCAGAGCTTCCGATTTTAAATTCTACCTGGTAATCATCATTATTTTCTTCGTCTCCAATAACGAAGAAAACCAACTTAATAATTGAAGTTCCCTGAATACCATTTGGATTGAGTTCAATATCGAAATCGGCTTCAGTGGATTCCTCGCCCGGTTCTAATGTCAAGGTTCCGGGAGAAATAGTTGTGTCTTTAGAAACAGGAGGATAGCAATTGGCTCCAAAGCAATGCAATACATCGTGCCCTTCAAAAACTGATATTTTAATTATTTTTAAGCCAATATCAACACTATGGTCTGTATTGTTTTTTAAAGTTGCATAAGATTTATATGAAACATTTATATCATCTCCGGCTACAAATGTATTTGCTTCAATTATTTCTACATCTGGTGTAATTACTTCTCCGGCAATAAATTTAACTTCATATTCAACAAAATCAGATTCATTACCAATAACGAAGAAGACAATTTTTAATGTTGATTCACCTTCAATCCCGTTTGGTTCTAATTGCACATCATAATCATCATCAGTTGATTCTTCGCCCGGTTCTAAAGTTAAAGTGCCAGGTGAAATAGCAGTATCGTTTGTTGTTGGTGGAAAACAATTTCCTCCAAAACAATGTCCTACCTGATGTCCTTCAAGAACAGACAACTTTATTATTTTCAATCCAATTTCTAATGAAACAGAAGAAAAATTCTTAATCGTTGCAAAAGATTTCATTGTCATGTCTGGACTGGACTGAATCTCAGTATCGGATTCCAGTAATAGAATACTTTGGCTATAAGAGTATGATACTCCCATCAGCAAACTTGCTAAAATTATCGCAAAGAGTAAATTTATTTTTTTCATAATTATTCAATATAAGTTAAAAAAACCATAAAACAAATTTAATAAAATTTTTTTTATTTTCTTAATGTTTTCTGTATAAATCATTTTTCCTGAGTAAATTAAAAATTCATATTAAGCATTCAACTCTTGAGTGGCGAATGTAAGATTTTTCCAAAGTCTGAAGTGCTGATGACATCTTTTATACAAAACTTATTAAATATAGAACACTACAAATAAATCCCCAATGCTCCCTTTTTAAAGCTATTCATTACTCGCTTCTTTATAACGTACTGCTATTCTACTTATCCCGTAGGGATAAAATATTTGTAACAATGATATTTTTTAGTTTTTTTATTCCGTAGGAATTAAATATATAATTGCTTTTTTATATATAATCCCTACGGGATAAGCACAGTCAAGGATTATTCCGGTTACAAATATATAATTCCTACGGAATAAATTTTAAATTTACTAATACCAAACCGATAACAATAAGTTTAATGTATTTTGTCATTCCGAGAGCAGCGATGAATCTCACAAATCATTGCTAACAAAACATTTGAGAATCCTGACTTCGTGCTGGAATAACAATTTATTTTTGCACTATTTGTTGTCGGCTTGGTATAAAACCATTTCTACACCTTATTATAAAAAATTATACTTGTGGGTAATAAATATGCCACTCTCAAAATTGGAATAAGAAAAGTGGAATAAAGAACTATCAAAACTATACTTTTTTACTTCTCAAGAGAGAAATGCATAAGTCGAGTTATCAGTTAATAAGAACTTCAGACTATGGAATTGTTAAGAAATAAGCCATACAATCAACAAGTTGACAGTATGGCAAGTAGCATAAAAATTTAAATGAAAAAACTATCAGGTATGGGATAAACCCAATGGTTTAAGAATTCAAATAAATTTAAACTTTAATTTTTGTCATACTATCAACTTGTTGATCGTATGACTTATTCCTTAACAATTACTACTAGTTAAAAGTTCATTCGCTTTTAACTAAAATTACAATTAAAAATAAATTAAAAATTTGTAATTTTGTAAGATTTGTTTGTATAAAAGTATGAAAAATAATGTTTAAAATACTTTTTGAATATTTTTTAAAAATATCAATTTTAATTTTTATTATTATCTTTGCTGTGAGTTGCGATAAGAAGACATCTCAAGCTGATATGGCAAATGCAGCTATCTTAGATTTATTGGAATTAGTAAGAGTCCAGGATAGCATTGATATGGAGAAAAAAATAGCTGCTGAAAATTTTTTCCCATTAATCAAATACTCAAAAATTAAAATTAATAGCAGCAAAGAATTATCGGATATACTGAAAAGATTTATTAAAGAAGAAAAAGGATTTGATAAATCTAAAATACTTAAAACGTTAAATCGTAAAGAATTACGATTTATGTACATTGGTGATAGTATATTAATACCCGATACAATTATAGATGATATAAAAGCATATTCAGTTTTTCCGCAGTTTTACTATGAAGCCAGACATATTCCTAAAATCATTATGGTTTCTAACAGGATGCAATGTTATGCCTGTTATGAGTATGGTCAATTAGTCCGTTTTGCAGCAGCAAACACTGGCAAAGAAAAAACGCCTACTTTTCCGGGCAGGTATTCATTAGTTTGGAAACAGCGTTTAAGAATATCGTCATTAGATGAAACATGGGAAATGCCTTTCACATTCAATATACATAATGAAGCTGGCAGTGCTTTTCACCAATTTTCAATGCCCGGACGTCCAGTCTCCCATTCCTGTATCAGGCAGTTCCTTGATGATGCTGAATGGCTATATAGCTGGGGTGATAGAGCAAAACGAGATTCTACTGGCTGGATACCACATTCCGGGACTACTGTTATTATTATTGACTATTTCGATTTCAATCGTAAAAGATACGGCGATTGGATTGACCTGACATCAAATAAAAAAATATTGGAGTTACCTAAAAAGCCAATGGAGGTTGAAGAAGCACTTATTCCAATTATTCAAATTCCAAAAACCAGCCGTGGGGTATTAAGAAACAGAGATAGATACGTTTACGCTGAAGATACTTTGAGAGCAAGAGGAGTTATTCGTGAAAATGTAAAACTTACTCCTTCTATTGATTTTAACAAACAAAGAAAACAAAAAGCATTAGAAAAGCAAAAGAAAGAAGCTGAAAAGCTAAAAAAAATGCATTCTGATTCTTAAAAGAATTATGGTGAAAGATTGAAAACCTGGAAAGCTGAGCTTATTTTGCTCCTAATTACTGTAATTTGGGGGGCTACTTTTCTTTTTACAAAAATCGGTTTAAATGATTGTTCCCCATCTCTTTATATTATTTTTCGATTTATGATTGCTCTGACAATTTCTCTAACACTATTTCATAGAAATTTTAAAAAAATCAATAAAGAAATATTCAGGAATGGATTCATTCTTGGACTTTTATTCGGAGGTGGCTTTATCTTACAGACTTTTGGGTTAAAATATACTTCTGTTTCCAATTCTGCTTTCATTACTGGTCTTTCGGTTGTACTAACTCCATTTGCATATTTCCTGATTGAAAGGAAGCCAATTGCAATGTGGAAGAAAGTTGGAGTTGCTATTGCCGGAATTGGACTTTGGATTTTTACTAATCCAGATTTTGACAATATAAATTTAGGCGATGTTCTAACTCTCATTTCTTGTCTTTTTTGGGCTTTTTACATTACTTTTATGGATGTTTTTACGCGAGGCAGAAGTTCTCGCGAAGAAACATCATTGCTTGTAATTTTACAGTTCATTGCTGCCTCTTCTGTTGCTGTTTCCGGACTTTTCTTAATAGACTTCGGCTCTATTACTTTACAATTTACAAACAGCTTATTGCTTTCATTATTTTTTAATGGCGTTATCGCATCTTTTTTCCTCACATTTTTGCATACTACTTTCCAGCGTTATTCCAATCCGGTAAAAGCTGCCCTGATTTTTGCATTAGAGCCGGTTTTTGCCAGTATTTTTGCAATTATTTTTTTAAGTGAACAATTTGATTCATTGCACTATATAGGAGCTTTTGTTCTGCTTATTGGAGTAATCATTTCATCTGCAATTAAAGATAAAGAAGAAAAGAGTTAATTAATAAGGTAATCTGTTATTATTTTTTTACAAAGAAGCATATATAGATACAATTAAAGTATCATTTCGAACCCCCTGATTAAAGAAGACTTTTATTTAAATGGAGATGACATAATTCTTATCAAATTTTTGTGTGAAAGAAATTG
>DAIOVK010000067.1:0-10686 GCA_036759045.1 Kapaibacterium sp. (SeqCode)
ATTTTCTTTCACACAAAAATTTGATAAGAATTATATCATCTCCATTTAAATAAAGCACTTGCTTTATCTTGGGGCTCGAAATGACACAATATAATAAGTCTTTTAACGAATTACTACACTAATAACCCAATAACTCAATAACTCAATAACCTAATAACCCAATAACCTAATAACCATAAACCAAAAACCATAAACAAAAAGGTAACTCTATGAAGAAAATAATCATACTCTTTTTATTCATTTCAAATCTATTATATTCAGAAGATTGCGGCTGGGAATGGCAAAGTCCACAGCCACAAGGAAATTTTTTAACATCTGTAAGTTATGCGACCAAATACATTGCATTTACTTGCGGCGATAATGGAACGGTTCTTAAAACTACTGATGGCGGCGAAAATTGGGAACTTCTTAAAACAGGTGTTTATTTTGATTTCAACCATATATTTGCAATAAGCAGTAATATTTGTTTGGCTGTTGGTGCCGATAGCACAATTATAAAAACTACTGATGGCGGAAGCAGTTGGTTCAACATTAACTGCGGACTTGATGCCGAACTTAACAGAAATTTTTTTATTAATTCTACGACCGGCTGGATTGTAAGCAGTAAGGGCAATATTATAAAATCTACAGATGCTGGTAACAGTTGGTTCCTTCAAACCTCGAATACTACAAAGAGTTTAAATAATATTTATTTTCTTAATGAAAATATTGGCTGGGCTGTTGGTTTAGAAGGAACAATATTAAAAACAACAGATAGTGGAAAAAACTGGATACAACAGGACAGCATAACAAATAAAAATTTACACTCTGTATTTTTTTATAATGAAAATATTGGTTGGCTTGGAGGAGACAGATGCTTTATGTTAAAAACAACAGATGGTGGTGAAAACTGGTTTGAGCAAACGACTGTAGAAAATTTTAATAATCTAAAATATATAAAATTTTTTGATGAATATACCGGCTGGGCTGTTGGCGGGGTAATTTTAAAAACAACCGATGGTGGCAACGAATGGTTAGAACAAACAAGTGGTATGTCTTTTTATTGGGGAGCTTATGGGTTTGATATGTTTGATATTAATAATGGAATAGTTGTAGGTTCATCTGGCGATATTAGAAAAACTACAAATAGCGGTTTCAGTTGGGTGAAAAAAACAAAAACTGATAAATATGAAAATTATGGAGTAAGGTTTATAAATGAGAACATTGGTTGGGTTTGGGGGCAGTATGGAAAATTTCTAAAGACAACTGATGGTGGTAAGAATTGGTTTGAACAGGTTTTTGATATAGAATCCTCTTCAGGTATATATTTTGTTGACTCATTAATAGGTTATATTGGAACATCAGAAGGAAAAGTATATAAAACTACAAATGGTGGCGATGATTGGTCAGATACCGAAACTCATTTATCTCCAATTTTTTCAATCTATTTTATTAATGATTCAATAGGTTTTGTTTCGTCTAATAATAATATTTATAAAACAACGAACAGTGGCGAAAATTGGTCATATAAAATTTATATTGCTGCAAATGATTTTAATTATTTCAGTTTTGTAAATGACAGCGTTGGTTTCGCTCGGGTCGGAATAGATACATTACTAACAACAACAGATTGCGGCGAAAATTGGAATATTATACATTTAGGGGAAAGTAATACTTATTCAGATATGTGTTTTATTGATGAAAATACCGGCTGGACTTGTGGCTATGATGGGAATATTTACAAAACAACTGATGGGGGATTTAATTGGTTTGTTCAATATAATAATCCAGAACAAATGTTAATTAGTATTCATTTTTCAGATTTAAACAATGGTTGGGTTGTAATAGGTAATATTAGTAATTCATTATTGCATACAACTGATGGTGGAGAAAACTGGATTGAAGAAAACATATTGTTCTTAGGAATGGCTACAGATGTGTTTTTTATAAATGAACATACTGGTTGGCTCGTTGGTTATACAGTACTCGACAATATTGGAATAATTCTTAAATACTCCTGCTCTGAAACAAGCATAGAAGAAAATATTCCGATTGTTGAAAACAACGATTACCAAATCTTCCCCAATCCAGCAACAAACGAAATTTCTTTAGCCATTCCAAATGAACAAAATATAAATTCAATCTCAATCTTTAATTCTCTCGGAATGGAAGTAAAACGCATAGAACAAACTGAAATAATTGGAAACAGCAAAATAACAATTTCAACAGCAGATTTACCAGTTGGTTTATATCATTGCTCTTTTGCAAATCAAACTGGAAGAGTAACGAAGAGCTTTGTAGTGCTGAGATGATAAATATTAACTGTAGGGAACAGGCATACCTGTTTCCTACGGATATGTATAACATTCTCAAAAGAAAACAAGCGATGCGAACAACTTGTTGCTCGTATGACTGAAAAAATATAAATGTCTTAGGTGAGTTAACTTTTTATTTTTCTTGAGAGTTGCAAAACAGCTTCAACATAATCAATGCTGTTGTTATAATGAAATATAGCATTTTTTTGGCATTCTTGACTATCGCTCCATCCATTGATTTTAAGATAATTAGCAACGCTGAAAATCGCATCTTCCGTATGGAAAAGATTGATTATGCTATCGTTGTTACCATCAATAGCCCAGCTATTATAACTTGAAGGAAGGAACTGAGAGATACCGAAAGCACCAGCCCATGAGCCATATAAATCAAGAATTGGAACAGGTGAACTTTTCATCATTTTTGAAAGAGCAATTAATTCATTTATTGCCCACTCGTATTTTTTTTCTGTTCGTTGTTCTAATTTTTTTACAAGTTCAGGTAAATTAGTTTCATCACCAACATAAGAATTAATTAAATTTTCTTTGTTAAGTTGAATATATTCAGGTTGGTTAACCATTGCAGTGCTTAAAAATACACTAACAATATGATTTGAGCCGAGATAGTCGCCGCAGCGTGTTTCAATCCATAAAATCGCAGTTATTACTTCTGCAGTGACTGCATATTCAATTTCTGCTTTTTTTAAAGTTAAAATATTTTTTAAATAAAAATCTTTTGCTTTTTGTATTGAATTTTTTGTAAAATTATGAGAATAATCTGTTTTTTTTAAATATCCATTAACATTTATTTTTATATACTTATCATCGAATTTTGTTCGGTTGTCTAATACTATATTTTTGATGAAATTAGTATCAATACCTTTTTGCTTTAAACAACTTATAACGGGATTAAAAAAATTTAATTTAAATGGTTGGTCGGTTCCTGTAAATGAAGAATAAGAAATTTTTACTGTCGAAAGAATGACTAAAAAAAATACAATTCCTACGGCTATAAAATAGTAGTATGCTTTATGTTGCCTTATTTGAATCAATATCTATATTCATATTAATAAATAAATTTTTCCCTTAGAAATAAAACGTTTAAAACTGATTTTTCTTGTAATCCTTCACAATAATATCTTATGTTATAAATTCAGGAGAAGTCTAAAATTATTTTAAATTTTTCCACCAATGAGAAAAAACCTGAGTACTATCTTTTAATCGGACTGTTTCTCCAATCATAGGTGTAATTATTGGAAACTGAATGGCTTCACTGCTTTTAATGATAAGTTCTAATGGCTCGTCCCATTGATGAGTAGATAATGCAAATTTAGAATTGTGAACCGGAAATAATCGTTTAGCATTTAAATCTTTTGCAGCAATTAATACCTGTTCAGGTAATAAATGAATAAACATCCACTTTTCATTGTACTGCCCCTGTTCCAAAATAGCTAAATCGAAAGGACCGAATTTTTCTCCAATTTCAGCAAAATGTTTGTCATATCCACCATCACCGCCAAGGAACAGATTCATTGTCGGGGTTTTGAAGACAAAAGATACCCAAAGCGTTTGGTTGCGTTTCAATCCACGATTGGAAAAATGCCGTGCAGGAGTAGCATTAACGATAAATCCATCTTCTAAAATAACTTGCTCATACCAATCTAATTCTTTAATTGAATTGGGATTGAATCCCCAATATTCAAGATGCTCGCCAACCCCGAGTCCACATACGATTGTTTTAACCCGTTCTTTCAATTTTTGTAAAGTCTTATAATCCAAATGGTCCCAGTGGTCGTGAGTTATTAGTAAATAATCAATATCTGGAATATCTTCCGCTTTAAATGGATTTGCTCCATTGAATGCCTTTACCATCCAGGGAAATGGAGAAGCATGTCCATTGAAGATAGGGTCAACAAGTATTTTTTTTCCGTCAATTTGAATAAAGTAAGAAGAATGTCCGAACCAAACCAACACATCTTCATCTGCTTTAATATTTCTCAAGTCAGTTTTAATTGAAGGAATTGGAGATTCAGGATTTACTCTGTCATTCTTTTTAAAAATGAACTCATAAAGCACTTTAAAAATATTGGAATTTCCAGTGAAATTAGGTGATTTGGATTGATTTTGAAAAGAACCATCTTTGTAATTCTTTGAGTTATGAATTCTTTCAAGCCGTTTGTCTGAAGGGAGTTTCCCAAATTCCGGCTGATTTAGAATAAAATAAGCTGATGACGATATCAGGACAATAAACCCAATTACTATATACATAATAAGTTTTAAAAATTTAATATTTCTTAATTTTTTCATACTTATTTATTTACGAATGATTTGTGAACTTATTTTATTTAGTTTGCTTTTCATTTCAAAGAACATTTAAAACTTCTTATAAAATTCAAACATTGAAATTATCTTTCTTTAGTTATACTTGAGATGTAGGTGGAAACATAAAAATGCAGAGAGAAGGCATGCCTTTTCTCTACATTATTAATATAAAGGCAGATGTCATACATCTTTTCATCTCCTTCCCAAATTGAATTTAGGAAGGAATTTCCTTCCCAAGTTCAACTTGGGAATGAAATTTAAAAATACAAATTATTAAAGTCATCCGATGACTCGGAGTCATCGGATGACTGCCACTATAAAACGTAGAGGACAGGCATGCCTGTCCTCTACATTTTTCACTCTCCTTCCCAAGTTGAACTTGGTAAGGAGGTTTAAGAATAAAAAAAAGTCATGCTATCAACTTGTTGATAGTATGACTGAAAATAAATGATGACTAACGCTCAGAAACGTAGATGACAGGCATGCCTGTCATCTACATTTTTCACTCTCCTTCCCAAGTTGAACTTGGGAAGGAGGTTTAAGAATAAAAAAAAGTCATGCTATCAACTTGTTGATAGTATGACTTGTATATGCAATTTAACCATTCCAAGAGGTTCATTCCTCTTGATTTCAGTAATTCATTATCTAAGTTTTTGACTTAATTCAAAAAGTATTCTTTTTTCTCTGTCAGTTAAACTTTCGTAACCACTTTTTGAAATTTTATCTAAAATATCATCAATAACGGTTTGCTTTATTTCTTCATTGTCCACAGAAAAGCCATTAGGTTTTTGTTGTGGTTCTTCTTTTTGCTGAGTTTTTTGCTGAGAAAACCATGTAAAAGGTTGTTGTTGAGTTCGGGTGCGATTTTGGAAATTATAAATATTGCCCGGCTCGTCATCATCATCGGCAAAACGAGGTGAATTATCGTAAACCTTATTTAGCTTCAGTTGTTTTTCGAAGCGAAGCAAAATAAATCCGGTTAAAGCACCTCCGAGATGAGCAAAGTGTGCTACTCCACCACCACTGTCAGTAAATCCGGAAATTAAGGAAATTCCAGCGAAAATTAGAACAAAGAATTTCGCTGGCATTGGGATAAATAGTGGGAACATCATAATAGGCCTATTAGGAAAAGTAAGCCCAAAAGCAAGCAAAACTCCATATATAGAACCGGAAGCACCGATTGTAGGAGCTGGAGTAGAAAACATCGGAGCAATTAAAAGCTGAGTCAAAGCTGCACCCACTCCGCAAAGCAAGTAAAAGATTAGGAATCGCTTTGAACCCCAACGCTCTTCAAGTTCTATTCCGAACATCCAAAGTGCAAAAAGATTGAGAAAGATATGACTTAAACCACCATGCATAAATTGATAGGAAATTAATTGCCAGATATAAAAGCCATCATCAAGAGGCCATAAGGCAAAAAACTTAAAAAAATATGCTCGTAAAGAAACACCATCTATATGATAAACACTTAATAGCAAATACTCAGCGATAAATACTACTATGTTAATGATTAATATTGATTTGATTACGGGAGGCATCATTGAACTTCTTCCAAAAATACCCCTACTCTGATAATTGCTCATACTTCTATTTCCAATTTTTTATGTATAAACGAATTATAAAGTATTTAATTGCTAATTCATCGAAAGAAATATTGTACTTTTACTTGTGAAAAATTGTTTAAATTCTATTGAAAAGTCTTCCCACAAAAAATAAAAATCATCCCATGCTAAGAAAAATAATTCAGAGTTCTTACTAAAAGAATCCCAGGCGATTATTAGCAATTCAAGTGAATTAATTAATTCCTCCCGTATATTTTCATAAACGAATTGTGAAATCAATATTTTTGGAATAATTTGAATTATCTTCGATAAAAACAATAAAATCTGGCCTAAAGTAATGTGTATCATTTCATTAACTTTAGGGTTTTTTGTCAATACAATAACTAATTCATTGACTGATTTAATTATTGAATCAATGAGAAGCAAATGTTTATCGAAAGATATTGTATATTGCATATTTTATTATTTGCACTTGTAAATAATATTACTAATGACATCTTTACTTTTATCCTTTAAACTTTACGAAAGTTAAGAAACTTACGCATAGTAAGATGTGCTAAATACTGACGTAAAGTTTCTTAACTTTGCGAAAGTTAAAAATCTAAACTATCTAAACCTTCTAATCTTTCTAAACCTTATATCATCTCTATTAAAATAAAGCACTTGCTTTATAAGGGGATTCAGAATGACTGGCGAAATTAAACTTTTTGCTATTTTGTCTTTACTAACTAAAACTGGTTAAGAACTCTAACATCATTTTGATAGAACAAACGAATATCGTCAAGACCAGTTTTAAGCAAAGCAACTCTTTCTATACCAAAACCAAACGCGTAACCTGTATAGATTTCAGGGTTAATCCCACATTCTTTTAATACGTTAGGATGGACCATACCGCATCCGACAATTTCCAGCCAACCGCTATGCTTACAGATTCGGCACCCTTTTCCACCACAAAGGAAGCAGGAAATGTCCATTTCTGCACTTGGTTCAGTAAATGGGAAATATGATGGACGGAACCTAAATTTAGAGTGTTCGCCATACATTTTTTTTGCAAACGAGATAATAGTTCCTTTTAGTTCAGCAAATGTAACGCCTTTATTAATATAAAGTCCTTCTATCTGATGGAATTCAGCAAGAGAACGGGCATTTATTGCTTCGTTCCGATAAACCCTTGCGGGCATAATACAGCGGATTGGTGGCTGCTGAGATTTCATCACTCTGATTTGCACCGGTGATGAATGTGTTCTTAATAGTGCATTTTTATTGGATTTAATAAAAAAAGTATCCTGCATATCGCGTGCTGGATGGTCTGGTGCAAAGTTTAACGCATCAAAATTATGATATCCATCTTCAATATCCGGACCTTCTGCTACAGCAAATCCCATAGAATCGAAAATATCAACCATACTTTGCATTATTTGATATACCGGATGAGCACTTCCTACGAAATTCTTTCTGCCCGGCAATGTCAAATCTATATCTGCAATTATTGCTGTATCGCCATCATATTTTTCTTTTAATTCTTTATATCTATTTTCAGAATAACTTCTCAATTCATTTAAAACCTTACCTATAGACGCTTTCTGTTCTTTAGGAACTTCTTTCATTCTATCGAAAAAGTTCTGTACTTTTCCTTTTTTTACAAGATATTCGAGCCGAAAATTTTCTAATTCAGCAGCATTACTTATTAATTTTAAACTCTCTTCAATTTCTGCTCTTAAAACTAATATTTCCTGTTCCATAATATTTTCAATTTTTATAAATAATTTTTTGTAAAATTACGAAATATTTCATTCTTTTAGATTATTTTTATTTATGATAGTTTCCCTAAAATTGGAAATTTTATATTGGAAGTACTAAAATTGTCTTTCTGGTCAATTATAAACTAATATGTTTACTTTTGAGGGATGAAAAACTGGTTATAATATCTTGTCATTTAGAACCCCCTTATAAAAGAAGACTTTTATTTTAAATGGAAATGACATAAGTTTACCCTGTCATTCCGAAACGAAGTGAGGAATCTTAAATCTAGTGGTATCATTGACTTGTGAGATTCTTCGCTTCGTTTCAGAATGACACTTGTAGTGATGTCATCTCCATTTAAATAAAGCAGTTCTTTTATCAGGGGGTTCGGAATGACATAAGATAGTAAGTCTTTTAACGAATTACTACACTATGAAGCATTTGGGCTTGCCCAAATGTAGCAAGTGAGCAAGCTCACTTGCTTTCCCAAAATGAATTCTGGTATACGGCAGAATGACAACTTTTTGCAATAATTTTCAAAATTACTTTTTTCTAAGCATATTTCCTAACTCCTATATTTTAGCTATGGAATCAGGAGTTCAGGAATTTTGATGATAATGTATTGTAAAATAAAAAATATTTGCGCAATTTCTAAAAAGTGTCATACCACTAAAAAAACAGTTATTCATCAACCTTTCTGGGACTGGATTTCTAATTCTTCAAAATGAGTTATCATTGTGTATTGTAAGGACTCATATAAAAAATATAGTTAAACATAATATAAAATAATTTCATCCTAATATGTATATATTTGTATATATTATATCCCATATAATGATTCTTAATAATTAATCTATCAATTATTTTTAATTATAAAATAAATTTTTATAAAAAAAAGATTTGATAATAAAATATTTTTGTATTTTAGATTAATTAATAATATTCCTTGGAAAAGGAGTTTTAAATGGAAAAATATTTTTACTTCATAAATCATATCCTTAACACCACGCTTTACGCCTTTATTTCTGACAATTTTTTGTAAAACTTTAAATAGAAATTATTTTAAAATATTTAAATGAATAATCTTTTATTTAAAATATTAATATAAAATAAGAGCAACTTAATATTATTATTGGTAAAATTCTTCACTGCAATATAAAAGAATAGTAATAATTGAGCTAATGAATATAAATCATATATGAAATTCTTATAAACAAAAATTAATAATAAACAAAGCGAAAATACGAAATCATATTATATAACTAAATGATATAGATTAATTTATTAAATAATTAAGTTCTAAAGGAAAAAAATTTAAATTTAAAGGAGCATATTTATGAAAAAAAATTTTACCTTATCACTACTAATAATTTTTATTGGAATATCAAGCATCTTTGCACAAGTCCCTCAAAAAATCAGTTATCAGGGAGTTTTAACTGATATTGATGGAAATGCTTTAAATGGAGACTATTCTATTCAGTTCTCATTATGGAATCAGGAAACAGCTGGGAATATGCTTTGGGTAGAAGAACAGCAGGTAACTGTAAACTATGGCAATTTTGACGTATATCTCGGAGTTGTAAGTCCAATTATCCTACCTTTTGATACTCAATACTGGCTCCAAATCCAAGTAAATAATTTAACTCCACTTCCAAGAGTAATACTTGTCTCTTCACCTTATAGTTTTATTTCAAATAACGTTATAGATAACGCTATTACAAGTGACAAAATTGCTAATGGAACTATTCAGGGAATTGATTTAAATCAAATGGGTGCTATTTCTGGCAATGTGTTAACCTGGAACGGAACAAACTGGGTACCACTTGCACCTACTGGAGAAACTGACCCAATTTTCACAAATTCAGTTGCATTTAGTATTACTACAAACAATATTACAAACTGGAATTCTGCTTTCAACTGGGGTAACCATGCTACTGCCGGTTATTTAACCTCATATTCAGAAAGCGACCCAGTTTATTCGTCTTCCCCCTCATCAGGCATTACCTCAACAAATGTAACCAACTGGAATTCTGCTTTCAGTTGGGGGAACCACGCAACAGCTGGTTATTTAACCTCATATTCAGAAAACGACCCAGTTTTCACAAATTCGTATGCAAATAGCATTACTGGTATTGACATAACAAATTGGAATACCGCTTTTTCGCAAGGCACCGAAGCATATAGCTGGGGAAACCACGCTAATGCGGGTTATTTAACTACTTATGAAGAATATGACCCACTTTTCTCAAGTTCCTGGGCAAATTCTATAACTGGTGATGATATTTACAACTGGAATCAAGCATTTTATTTTGGTAGTGAAGCATATAGCTGGGGAAATCATTTAAATGCAGGGTATCTTCATACTTATGATAATTATGTTCAAAGTTTGAATAGCTTTACTGGAGAAATAAATATAGTTGCGGGAACAAATATTACAGTTCAGGAATCAGAAAATAATATTATTATTTCAAGTACTGGCGGAGGTAGTGGTATAACATTCCCATATCTAGGATATCCAAATTGCAATACTGATGCATTTACAGTAATGAATAGTGGTACAGGCGGTTGTGTTGTCGGCTTAGCTTCAAATAATAATGTAGGTCGGCTCGGCTCCCAAACATACGGCGCTGTTGGTGTTAATGGAACAAATGGAAATCTTGGTGGATTAGGAAATCTTTTGTTCTCAGTAGTTGGAATTAACGGAACTACAAATACAGTTGGATTTCTGGGTGGTCAATCAATGGGAGTATATGCAAATAATCCATTAG
>DAIOVK010000068.1:0-10608 GCA_036759045.1 Kapaibacterium sp. (SeqCode)
TTATATGAAATAAGGAATCTTGCCGAAGTGCGTAGAGCTTTAAAATCAAAAGAAGAAGCTACTTCTACTAAAAAGTCAAGTGAATGTGTTGAAAAAGCTAACCCGGAAGTTAAACGAATTGTTGAAGAAGGCGTAGCTTCTGGAAAAAGTTTCGATGACATTATTTTAGACTTTTTGAACAAAGGTATTCCTCCTCCAGAGGATTTGCAATGTATCTTTGATGTTATAAGAGGTAGTGGCGGCGCTGAAGAACAGCAAATTGAACGTGCTTATTTAGTAACAACCCGTTCTGAAAGGAATACAGTTCCAAATACGATTATTGGTCTTATCGTTTCTTATGACGATTCAGAAAGTATAAAAAAGAATTTACGGTCAGTTCAAATTTCTAACATTTTTTCAGTTAGAGAATTGAAAGATGTAAAATTAGATGAATCTTTCCGTTCACGTACACTTTATGATTTAATGATGAACGCATTAATTCAGGGTAATGTTGATAACAAAACACTTGAAGCTCAGGGAATTGGTTCAGATATTTATTTTGCTCCGAGAGTGTATGGAATAACCTCATCATTAGTTGTTGATGAAAATGATTTATATCCTCAGGATATACAGCAATTTATTCGTATATCTGAAGGACAACCAATTGATTATATCGGTACTTCAAACGAACTTATTGTTAGCCCGGATTTAATCAGTTGGAGAATGTATGAGCCACCGTATCAAATTGACCGTGATGGAAATTTCGTTGTTGATTCAAACGGAAATTATGCTATTGACCAGTATTTTGTTACAAATGACAACTTACCTAATTTTGGATTAGAACTAAAGTATGGTTTAGAAGATATAAATTATCCTTCCATTTGGAGTGAGCGTCTAACTTTAAGTGCAATAATGAAGAATGTCAAACTTGGAATAATATTGCCTACTGGTTGGTTCGGAGATGAAAGCAAAATCCTTTCTCAGGAAAGACGTTTAACTTATGCCGGTGTAGGAATAGCAGGAAGTATGGATTTCCCTGTGAAAATTATTCCACAAAGCGGACTATTTAAATTTAGCTTTGGGTATGTTTTTGGTGATGCAGAAGAATCAAAGTATAAAAAAAGACATTTAGACCCAGAAAATGATGATCAAACTATTATTATTAATGACAATGATTATCTGATAAGAGCAAATGCTCAACTGCATTATACATTTGGTGTAAAAATTGATGAAGATTATTCATTGAGATTTGGAGTCCTTGGCTCTGTTTATAATGTTGAAAAATGGTATAATAAACTTGATACAACTGGATTAGACAGAAAATACAGTTTCGCAAAACAGGATAATGAAGTAGTTGGTGGTATTTCCGGTAAAATTGAATTTATGGCAACTAATGTTTCCTGGCCCTTCGGAGCAAGCGCTCAGTATTTCGATGAAGGTATAGGAGCTAATGCCTGGTTACACATACCACTTCCAATTATGGACAATAGAGTTGCTTTAAGATTAGATGCAAAGGCATATTTTGCTGCATTTAAGTCAGAGCCCAGAGCTTGGGAATCAGAAAGTTTGTTTATTCCAATGGCTCGTTTAATCTTTAACTTTTAATTAATATTGATTATAAGAGTAGAATATGAAAAGATATTTAGGATTTATTTTAGTAGCATTTGTTTTGTTCACTACATATAAAGTGAACGCACAGGATACTGATAGTTTAGTTGATAGTTTAACTACTATTGATGAAAATATCAGAGGATATTTCCCGCGATGGAAGGTCTGCGAAACTGACCTCCAAATTCAAATCCACCAAGCATTTACGCTTTACGGATTTGATAAAGACAAGCTTAATATGCAGCAAATTGAGATATTAGCTGCTCCAAGGAGTATAGACGAAGAATACAGCGAAATTCTTACAATTTCCTGCGGTGAAGCTTATCTTAACTCAGTTGAAATTGAAGCATACATACCAGCAAAGTTGGTTGATATTCTAGCAGGTAGAAGAGAATATCTCGGAAGAACTCCTTCCGGAAAGGATTACTGCTTCGTAGATATACCAGTAGAAATTCCTGTTACCTCATCTCAGGCACAAGCTATTGTCAGCTATTTAGAGCCAACCAATGTTACTCATGCAATTACTATTTCTCTTTTTGAGCAATCTTTAAAGATTGGTAATTCAGGTTTCTGGTTAATTAATAAAATTGGTAATGACCAAATTGGTTATCATTTCTGGGAAGCTGGCGAAGCAAAAGCAATACTTAAAAGACCTCTTTATGCAAATAAAGACCCAAAGACCAGAGGTAAACTTCCTTACCTCATTAATTTATATGTAGGTGCTGGCTACAGAATTACAAGCGGTATTAATGACGAATCGTCTGCATTAAACTGGATTACTGACAGACATTTAAACTCTGGTCCAGGTGGGAAATTAGTTGCAGGATTAGATGTTAATATGCCTTTCAAACCTGAAGCCGGTTTGCATATTAATTTGGAATTACCTTTGAAAAGCACTCAAGATGAAGGTATTGACAAATACAAATACTGCATGCAAACTCCCGGAGAGAATGTTGAATTTACCCCGAACAATCCAAGAAATGGACAGTTTAACATTTACGGTGTTGCACCTCTTTTAAGGTCCACAGGACAAATTGCCTTGTTTTATAACTGGTGGCTTGATGAAAAAAATCCAGAGAACTATTTAAGATTCGATTTGGGTCTAGCGTATGCTGAAGTTAAAGAGACGGCTATTTTTGATTCTGTCTATAGTACTATAATTACTTCTGATGGAGTAAATGGCTTAAAAACATATAAACCAGATGAGTTCGGCGATTGGCTTTATATGAAAGCTGAGTACCGTAATCAGGCAACCTGGCCATTTGGAGCAAGTATCCAGTACTCGAATCAAATGTTTCTTGGAAGACTTTATTTCCCACTTTTAGGGAATTGGTTATATATTGAAGCTAAATATTCTACTCCTCTGCGTGGAGTTAGACCTTATGAAATTAAGAATTTCTTTATGGTTTCACCTGTTATTAGGTTAACTATATAATTTTTTATGAATTTTTTATAACCCTCTAACATCGGAAATTGATTATGTTAGAGGGTATTTTTGTTTTGATTAATATTTTAAAAAATAAATATGAATAAAATCTTTTTAAAATTACTTTTATTTTTATTGTTATTTTTAATAAATACAAAAATTTATTCCCAAATTGAAAAAGTAGAAATCAAAGATTCTGTCCAAAAAGCAAGAGAGTTGCTTCAGGAGGCAAGTGTAAAATCTAATAAGCAAGAGATTAAACTTACAATTAGAAATGTTGATATTACTAAGTTTCCTTTAATCAAAATTATTGTTGAAGCAAGCAATGTAATGGGAAATCCAGTTGATACACTTTATGCAGACCAATTAACAGTTCTCGAAAATAGTATTGAGCGGAAAGTTCAATCTGTCGAGAAAATTAGCATAAACGAGAGAGTTCCAGTTGATTTTATGTTCCTTATTGATATTACCGGTTCTATGCAGCCAATGATTGACGGAGTAAAAAAGAATATTTCCAGATTTACTACTTCACTTGTTAAAAGAGGCATTGATTATCAAATCGGTTTAATTCTTTTTTCTGATATTATTGACAGAGAGTTTTCATTAACAAGCGATGTTATGGAATTTCTTGAATGGATTAACCCAGTTAGAGCTTTCGGTGGGGGAGACGAAAAAGAAAATGCTCTTGATGCCTTACTTAAAGCTTCAAGAGTAAATTATAGAGATGCAGCGAATAGAGTAGTTGTACTTATTACTGATGCTCCTTATCATCAATTTGGCGAAAGCGGCGATGGGAAAACAAATTATACTACTAATAATATTATTAAAGTTCTTCAAGATAAAGATATAAGATGTTTCACTATTGTTCCCAGCAATTTGCCTAACTATAAACTTATTTCTGAAAAAACACGTGGTATGTTTTATGACATTGATTTTCCTTTTGCTTCGATTTTAGATAATTTTTCTAATCAATTGACCAATCTTTATGCTTTGACATACAAGACTGGTGAATACACTATCCCTGATTCTATAGAAATTGCAATTCTAAGCGATAACAAAAGAACTCTTGTCAGGAAGACTATCCCAATTGTAGAACTTGGTAGAAAACTAATTTTAGAAAATTTACTTTTTGATACAAACTCTTATAATGTATCTGATTCTGTAGGGGAATTAGACGTTTTATCAAATTTTATGAGAAGCAAACCCAATATTTCTATTATGATTGAAGGGCATACTGATTACGTCGGTGGGCACGCTCTAAATGATAACCTTTCTTTGAGAAGAGCAGAAAGTGTGAAGCAATACCTTATTAGAAGAGGTATTCCAGCTCATAGGATTAGCACAAAGGGTTACGGGAAAAGAAGACCTATTGCAGATAACACTACTGATTTTGGCAAACGTCTCAACCGCAGAACTGAAATTGTGATTATCGCAAAATAAATCATAGTATTACTTCTTTAAAAAATAATTAATACAGATGTCCTACGTCTCCGAAGATGCAGGACATCTTTGTTTTTACAACAATACGAACAATTATCGATTGTCAATTAATTTCCTTTTTATATTAAAATTTTTATTAAATTGTTTTTAACAATAATTCTAAAATTATTGTTTTTAGTTATCTAATTTGAATTGAAATTAAGAAAATCAGTTAAAAAATTTTATATAAAATAATTTGAAATAATAAGCAATAAAATGTCAAACAACTCATTACCTATAGAATTAATTTACGAACTTGATTTCGAACATCAATGTCCTTATGGACAAGACGAAGAGCAGGATTATCTGGTCTTAATTGAGCAATGCAGACATTCAATCAAAAATTTAGATGAAGTATTAATAAGAAAAGCATATTTGTATTCTCTTGATGCACATCGCTATACAAAGCGTTTGTCTGGCGATTTGTATTATACCCACCCTTTAAAAGTTGCTCTTTTCCTAATGAATTTAATATCTTTCGGAGATAACCAGTCCGTTGTGGCTGCCTTGCTACATGACATAGTAGAAGATGTTAGCGATATTTCTCTTCAAGACATTGAAAAAGAATTTGGAGTTGAGATAGCACAAATAGTTGACGGTTTGACTAAAATCAGAAGTGAAAGAACAAGAAAAGAAGGCAAATATGCAACATATACTAAGCTATTCACAGCACTCGTTAAAGACATTCGGGTGATATTAATCAAACTTGCAGACAGATATGACAACTTACGCTCTCTACACTATTTTTCAGTAGAGAAGCAAAAAGCAATCGGTGAAGAAACGCTGAACTTTTATGTGCCGTTTGCTCAACGTCTTGGGCTTTCAAGAATAAGAAAGCAAATTGAAGATTTTTCTCTTTATTATACGAATAAAGACATTTATGAATCAATAAAAAAAGCATTAACCGATAAAAGACGTGAATTTATAAATTTTATGAAATCTTTTACCAGCCAGATTGATTCAAAATTAGACGAGAAGGAAATTAAGCACACAATTACAATTGAGCATAAGCACGTCTATGAAATCTATAGAATGATTGAGCAAGGAAAAGGAATTTCTGAAATTGATAATTTCTACTCACTTGTGATTGTACTCAATTCTAATGATTTTGCTGAGTGCTACCGTGCTTATGGAGTAATTGCAAGTATATTTGGACCTGTAAATACATTAGAAGATTATATAGCCCGTCCCAAAATAAACTTTTACCGTGCATTACATTCTACTCACATTTCAACTGAACGAAAATTAGTGGAAATCATTATTAGAACCGAGGAGATGGACAGAATTGCCGATGGCGGTATTGCTGCATTGTTTTCATTAAAAGAAGGGCATAAGTCGCTCGAATTGGAAGAAGATGATATGGAAGAATGGATTTCATGGATGAACGAAATTATATTTGAAGGGGAAGATGAGGCAATACAAAAAATCTGGGGGTCTATTCGTATGAATCTTTACGAAGACGACATTATTGTCCATACAAAATGCGGCTCGTCTTATAGATTACCTAATGGCTGCTGTCCTATTGATTTGGCTTTCATTATTTCTGACGAAAAAGCTCTCCACTGTATTGCTGCAAAAGTTAATGGTGAAATTAAGGGATTAAATTACGAATTAAAAAATAATGATTATGTCGAACTTATTACTTCGCCGCATAGCACTCCGAGCGAAGAATGGCAAAACTTTGTCGTTAGCCATAAAGCAGTTGTGAAACTTTATAATTATTTTAAGAAAAACGGCAAAAAGTCCAACATTCATATTAGTAAAATTGATAATGTTCTGCCTAAATACAAAGTAGTTGCTGACGACAGACAAAATATTTTAAATGATATTAAAAATGCTATCGGAACGGAAAATATTGCACGAATCAGCATTTCTTCGAATAATTCTATTTTTGAGGGAGTTTTTACTTTAAACAATAAAGACAATATCTTTTTGAATCTTTTATTTACGAAGCTGTTTACTGTAAGAGGTATAAAGCAGGTAGAAAAAATTGAAGATGCAGAGTAGTGGTTAGTTTAAGGATTTGTAGTTAAAAACCAGATGTCCTACATCTGCGAAATGTAGGACATCTGACTTTTTTAGTCATAATATCAACGAAAACTGAATCTATTCTAAGCTGTCAATATCATCGCTGGCACGCTTTCCGCCGGCAATGCTAACAATAATGTCATCATAATGGTCAGAAATTATTGAAACGGCTTGGAGTGCAGTAATAAATTGGTTTTCTTCGAGGCAAGAACCAGTAAGCGAATAAGAAAAAGTAATAGTCCCATCGAACAAAATTCCGAAGGAGCCAAAGTGAAGTTCTGCATTTTTATGCATTAGGAAGCGAAGTAATTCATCATTAATAAGAGCGCCTGTAACTACGTTAGATATAAGTTCAACGCAGGTCTCAGTAGAAGTGAAAGGGCGTATAATAATCATTACTTGAGTAGAGCCGGAAGAAATTGTAAAACTACCATTACCAAAATTTAAATTATCGGGATAATAACTATTAAGAAAAGTAGTAACTTTTTCAGTAGTTTTATTTAACAACTCTTGTGGAGTATCAAAATCTTCTTTACTATGCTGGTTTTTTATAAATTGATTAATCATCATATTTTTCTCCATTTGAATTATTAAATTACTGTGGATTATCACTTGGTGGAAGCATACCCATTTTTTCTTTTAATGCAAGCAATTCTGAATCAACCGAAGAACTTGTTCCGAGCATTTTAAATTCATCATCAAGTTTAGTGTTTTCGCCTGCGAGTGTTTCAAAAGCTTCCGCCTGAGATTCAAGTTGCTCAATTTTTGTTTCGTATTTATCAAATTTGCTAAACGCATCTGAGCCAACTCCACTGAAAGACTGTGCAATTTGCTTTTGAGCTTTTGCTGCCTGAGAACGAGCAATAAGTGTGCTTTGACGGCTCCTTGCTTCGTCTAATTTCGCTTTCAAAGAATTTAGCTGCGTCCTCATCTTGTCAGAGGTTGTTTTAGCTTGCTGGTAAATTGGCTGCAAATCAAGATAATTTCTTTCAGAAATAACCTTTTTTTCGAGAGCAGCTTTAGCAAGGTCGTCTCTTCCGGCGTTAAGTGCCTGAACAGCTTTTTGCTCCCAATCAGCTTTTTCGTTTCTAGCTTTTTCGAGTTTTCGTTCTAAATTCTTTTCATTTGCGATTGCATTAGCGACTGCTAATGTAGCTTTGTTAACAGATTGTTCCATTTCAATTACCATCTGTTTTAGCATTTTCTCTGGGTCTTCTGCTTTGTCTAATGTATCGTTTACATTAGCTTTGAAAATATCTGCTATTCTACTAAATATTCCCATAAAATCTCCATTATTTGTATATTTATTTTAAAATATTTTTTTATTCAAAAATTTTGTAAATTTACATTTTATTTTGATAAATTCAAAATTCATTCTGTTAAAATACGTTATAAATAATAAATTTGTTATAATTTTTTTTGGGAATATTATGAAGTTTAGTATGCAAAATATGTTGGAACAAGCAAAAAAAGTTCAGCAGGAAATCGAAAGAATTAAAAGTGAAGTAAATCAAAAACTCGTAACAGCCGAGTCCGGTGGTGGCTTGGTGCAAGTTACAATGACTGGTGGAAACGAAATAATAAAAATAAAAATATCAAATGAAATTGTTAACCCAGATGATATAGAAATGCTTGAGGATTTAGTAGTTGCAGCAGTAAATAAAGCAACTCACGAAGCTCAGCAAATGGTATCGGCTGAAATGAGCAAAGTTTCAAATATGTTGCCTAATCTTCCCGGCTTGCAAGGATAATTTTATGCAATATACATCAGAGTCTATAGAAAAGTTGGTAGAATTGTTTTCCTCGCTTCCGACTATTGGGCGAAAAACAGCACAGCGTTTAACTTTTCATTTGCTTCGCCAAAGCAATGGTTTCGTAGAGCAATTTGCAAATGCAATGCTAGAACTTAAAAAAAATGTTAAGTATTGCTCAGTTTGTCATAATTTCACTGATACCGACCCCTGCCCAATTTGTTCTTCACACAAAAGAGATAAAAGTATTATTTGTGTAGTTGAACAACCCAGTGATGTAATGGCAATAGAAAAAACAAATGAATTTTTTGGGCTATACCATGTATTGCATGGTGTTTTAAATCCACTTGAAAATATTGGACCAACAGATATCAAAATCAAGGAACTAATTGAGCGACTACAAGAAGTAAACGAAGTAATTTTAGCTATAAATCCAAGCATTGAAGGAGAAGCTACTATTCAATATATTGCAAGAATAATAAAACCAATAGGCATAAAAATCACACGAATAGCACGTGGAATCCCAATGGGAGCGGAACTTGAGTTTACAGATGAGGCAACTATTACTCGTGCAATTGAAGGTAGATGTGAGATTTGAAAATAACCTTGTATCTACAAAATAACATAAATACATAAACCAAAAAATTAAAAATAATTGATAGAATTATTAAAAATTTTTAATTTTAAAAAAAATTTTGTCTGAAAAACAAAAAAAGTAAAATATATTTTTTTTTTTAAGAAAAATTAAATAATTTGTATTTTTAAAATTGGAAAACATTGATTTTTCAATAATATTAAATAACAATTTATTGAATTATTTATTAGGAGTAATATGTTGAGCCAAGCAGTTCAGGATTACTTAAAGACAATCTTCCACTTACAGAAAGATGGTCCAGTATCAACTACAGATTTAGCCAATGAGTTAAATCTTTCCAGCGCTTCTGTAACAGGAATGCTTAAGCGTTTAGACCAGTTAGCATTAGTTAACTACAATTCATACAAGGGCGTTACTTTATCAGATTTAGGTAACAAAACCGCAATAGGCATCATTCGAAATCATCGTTTATTAGAAACTTATTTTAAGAATGTTCTCGGATATTCTTTAGATAAAATTCACGACGAAGCTTGTATGCTCGAGCATTACATCTCAGAGCATTTGTGTAACAAGATTGATGAAATTCTTAAGCATCCCAAATACGACCCACATGGACATCCTATTCCAACAAAAAATGGTGTAATTGAAGATACTTCAAAAGATATTCCTATGTGTGATATTACACCCGGACAAAATGTCATTATTAGACGCCTTGAAGACCACAACCCAGAATTACTAGCATATTTAGAACAAATTGAACTTCTACCTAATGTAAAGGTTGATGTTCTTGAAATAGCTCCTTTTCAAGGACCTTTAACTATCGTTTATAACAAAGAAAAAAGATTAATAAGCTATGAAATAGCACGCAATCTTTTTGTAGAACCAATTAAGTAAGTATTTTTTTTAGTGTTAAAATGTCTGTTATAGTACTATAGCAGACATTATTTCTACAATAATATATAGTGAATATATTATTAATCAATTGCTTTTCTAACAATTGAGGAAACACTTCTAAATAGTGATTATTGTTTTTTGCATCAAATGGGAACTTATGGATAATTCTATGTTTCTGCCCATTTGATTTTATTATGTCGATAATTTCATCAATTTGTCCGGAATTGGTTGAATAGACAATTGTATATTCATCTATTTTATCATATAAATAAAATATACTTTCCAATAATTTTGTATATCCAACTGGGTATTCATTTATATTAGCAGAAAAAATTTGAAAACTTTTTTCTGCTATTTTTTTAAGGTCTTCATTTTCAAAATATTTAGATAAAATTAATAAATAAATAATCAAAATTGAGTTCCCTGATGGAACTGCTCCATCATAAATTTCTTTTTTCCTAAATATTAAGTCCTTTTCTTTGTTTGAAGAAATAAAAAAGCCACCGTTTTCCTTATCATAAAATAAATCAATTGCCTGATAGCTCAAATCTTTAGCTTTTATTAAGTATTCAATATTAAATGTTGATTCATAAAGTTCAACCAAACCCCAAATTAAAAAGCTATAATCATCAAGTTTCGCTATAATTTCTGAATTGCTGCAAATATTTCGGTGCAAAAGTAATCCTTCTTCATTGAACATATTACTAAATATGAATTTTGCACATCTTTCAGCGTAATCAAGATATTTTTCGCATCCTTTTACCTGACTTAATTTTCCAAATGCTGCAATGATTAGTCCATTCCAGTCTGTTAAGCATTTTGTATCTTTAAATGGTCTGTTTCTTTTA
>DAIOVK010000069.1:0-10330 GCA_036759045.1 Kapaibacterium sp. (SeqCode)
TAGAAGTGTCATTCTGAAAAAGTGCTTTTCAGTCATACTATCAGCAAGCTGATAGCATGACAAGAGATAAGTCATGCTATCAACTTGTTGATAGTATGACTGAGAAAAGATGTCATTGGCAACGAAGTGAGGAATCTCACAAGTCATTGCTAACACGATACTTGAGATTCTATTCCCTTTAAACTACTATTCTCTGGATTCTTCACTTCGTTTCCAGTGACATCTTTACTTGTCATTGGTAAGCTCGACTAGAAATCTCACAATTCCTTATTAAAACTACATTGAGATTCCTAACTTCATATTGGCATGACAATTTAATTTTGAACGATTTGTTATTTGTTTGTTATTAAAGAACGATTTTAAATAAATTAAGAATAAGATAAATTAAATAAATCTTCATAATGAATAAAAAAAATTTTATATAAATATATCTCAATAATCAAAGAGAAATTGCATAAAATTAGAAGAATTTATTAAATTGCATTTGAGAATTGAATCAATAATTATATTTGTAAATTAATTTCAAGATAATAGATTTTATAAATTACTTTTGAGGTTTTTATGTTTATTTCTGAATATAAAAAAAATGGAGTCAAAGTCCTTGAATTGCAAGGAAGAATTGATTCAACACAAGCAAGCTTTGAAACTGAGATGCATGAATTAGTTGCTAAAGAAGACAAAGTAGTTATTGATTGCATAAATCTCAACTATATAAGCAGTTTCGGCTTAAGAGCATTCCTTAGCACCTTGAAATCTGTTCAAAAAGAGCAAGGCGCTATGGTAATAGCTAACTTGCAGGAAAATGTAAAAAATGTCTTCGAAATTTCCGGCTTTTTGAAATTATTCAATATATATAATACTCTTGATGAAGCATTAACTTCTTTAAAAAGCTAAATTTACTTCTTTAAATATTAAAAAAAGATTAAAAAGCAAAGCTGAACATACTTTGTAGTTTTTTGTAGTGATACGAATGACTTGTTTTGTTGACTAATAAGTGTTATAAGTTTCATTCATTATGTTTCAAAGAAAATTATAGGTAAATTCTTTATTTTTAGGGAGTATTTATGAAAAATATTAAAATAATATTTTTTTTAGCATTTTTATTTTCTCTTCCAAATAACACTGCCTTTGCTGAAGGTGGCTTAATGGACAATATTGGTATTTCTCTTTACGGAGGCGTAGCAGTCCCAATAAGTGGTGAATACACTTCAAATTTAAAAACTACAGATATGCTAGATATTGGTCCTAAGTTCGGATTAGGGATTAGTTATTATTTAACTGAACAAGTAGGAATTGAAGGGATTTTTCAATATGAATACAATTATTACAAAGTAAAATATAGAACTCCCGGAATGGAGCCGGTCAGAACTAATTTTTCAATAAATGCAAATTTAATTTACTTTTTTAATGAAATGCTCAGGGAAGATTTTATCAGACCTTTTGGAAAAGCTGGATTAGGGGTTTTTAGTTGGGCTTATCGTGACAATGGCGCAAGTGGAGAAATATCCAAAGTAGGAAATGATGATTTTAAATCTCTAAGCTTCGGTTTTAATATCGGAGCTGGTGCTGATTTTAAATTATTGGAAGATTTAACTGTTGGGCTTGTTCTAGATTTTAATATGTTTTTTCCAAAAGATGAGAAAAAATTTGGTTATTTTTTCGCTGAACAAGGTTCTTTATCTCCTCAACTTAAAGTAAGCTATTATATTCCTACGGCTTTAAATGATTATTGAGTTATGATTTAATCAATTAAGATTTTATAAAACCATACGAATAACAAGCTACAAATGCCTGACAAATAAACTTTATATACTTTAATTTTAATTTCACCCCCCTCAATAAAGGAAGACCTTTATTTAAATGGAGATAACATAGCAAAAGTGTGATTCTGACGGATGTCAGAATCCATCTTTATAATCAACCCACGGATTAACCGAGGGTTGATTTGTAGTTTTTACAGGTAATTAGTCATTTTTTATTAGTCATTAGTATTTTTTACTAACAATTAATGACCAATGACTAATGACTTATAATCCTAAAACGCCGATAGCCGATAGCTAAAAAATCAATTAATATTTCACAATTTTCTGTATTTCATTATTGATTTTCAAAAAATACATACCTTTTGAAAGATTTGATATATCCATTTGAAAATCATTAGTTCCTTCTGAAACAAAACTTTCTGCAATGCTGCTGCCAAGCATATCGAATATTTCTAATTTTAAGGGAGCTGTTAGTATTTGCGCTAATTTAATATTCAAAATATTTTCAGTTGGATTAGGAAATACAGATACGCTATTTTGTTTTTCAATTTCATTTTCTTCTATGGAGCTGTTAATATCTGTGTACCAAACTTTTGCTGTCATATCATTTGAAGATTTAGTTAATATTCTGCTACCATCTGGACTCCAATTTGCTATTTCAACTGTATTTCTTAAACCTTTTAATTGATATTTTTGATTTCCAGTATTAGCATCCCATATTATTGATTTACTCCCACCAGATGTAAAAACACTGTTACCATCTGGGCTCCAATTAGCTATAAATACTAAACCATTATGTCCTTTAAGTGTAAATATTTTGTTTCCAGTATTGGCGTCCCAAATTATTGCTGTTGAATCATCACTAGCAGTTACAATTTTACTGCCGTCTGGACTCCAGTTAATATCAAAAAGCATATCTTTATGACCAGATAAAGTAAGTAATTTGTTGCCTGTAATAGCATCAAAAACATAAGCAATACTATCTTTCAAACCACCTATTGTTGCAATTTTTTTTCCATCAGGAGACCACTTATAATTTTTAATTGTTTGATTAGCTCCGAAAATTGTTAATAACAGAGTTCCGTTATTTCCATCCCAAATAAATAAAGTATCTTTTAGTTTAGAAGATATCTTGGAAGCATTAGGATTCCAGCATGCATTTTCAATAGAGCCATAGAGTTTATTAATACGACCTGTTATAGTAAATAAACTGTCTCCAGTTATAGCATCCCATACAGTTGCTGTATGATAATAATTTGATGATAAAATTCTTTTGCCATCGTTACTCCAATCAACTTTTGTAATTTCATTGTTAAAGTTTAGAGTAATTAATTTTTCTCCAGTTAAAAAATCCCAAATATTAGTTTTCAAATAAGACTCAGCAATTGCAATTTTAGTTCCATCTGGACTTAATTTAGAATCACTTATTGAATGGTTGTCAATATCTATTTTATATAAATAATCACCGTTTTTTGCATCCCAAATATACTTACCGTCTGTTAAAATTTTTTTTCCATCTGGTGCCCAGACAGGATCATTTACTGGGTCATGGTATCCATAATCATATAATTTAGTACCATTTTCTGAATTATATATAAAAATACCATATCTGTCATAAGCTGCAATTTTTTTTCCATCATTTGACCATTTCGCTATATATAATTTATCATCAATGACAAAAAGAAGATTAAATGTTGATGAACTGAAAATATTTAATTCACTATTAGAAACAGAAATAATTCTATCACCATTTGGGCTCCAATATAAACTTTTAATATACCACAAATGCTCATAGCTAAATAAACAGCTACAACTCTCAACATCCCAAACATTAAATTTAAAAGCACCATCAGAAGCCATGAGTTTCTTGCTATCTGGACTCCAATGGATATTTTTATAAAAAGAAACATCAACTTTTTGTAAAGAATTAATTTTTATACCGGTAGTAGCATCATAAATAGTAATTTGTTTATCATAAATACTTATTGCTATTTTACTGCCATCAGGAGATAATGAAGCACATATTGGTCCATTCTCTTCTTCATCATTAATAAATTTTTGCAAAATTTCACCTGTGTTAATATCCCAAATAGCTACAGTATCATAAAAAAAAGTTATTACTTTATTTTGATATTGTATTTGATTAAATGTGCTGTAATCACTGTAATCACTATAACCACCTTTTAAAGTAAATTGTTTTTCTCCTGTATTAGCGTTCCAAATAATTGTTTTATCATCATAACCTATTGTGATTATTTTATTATATGAATCTGACCATTTAGCAAATATTATTGAAGCTGTATGTTCTGAAAGTGTAAATAGTTTTTCTCCGGAAGATACTTCCCAAACAATAGCATTGCTATCACCTCCAGCTGTAACAATTCTATTACCGTCCGGACTCCAATTTATTTCATTGACACAAATATTATTGCAGATTAAAGTATGAATCCTTTTCCCTGTAGAAGCATCCCAAATTATAACTGTTCCGTCTAAACTACTTGTTGCAACTTTTGAACCATCTGGACTTAGATTTACATCTGTCATTTCCATTTCATGCCCGCCGAGAGTAAATTGCAATGTTCCTGGTTCGCCAAGAATTCTGTCATCTTTGTTTGGGGTAGTATTTGCGGTAATTGTTAAAATAAAAAGCAAAAAAGCAATTGAAAATAAATTTCTCATTTTTTCTCCATCAATTTTTAAATATTTATTTGGATTATTGTATTCAATTTTTTTATTCTTTATTTTTCAAATGTAAAATCAAGCAAGTGCAAACTCTTTAGAAGGAGCTGGCTGTCCGCGAAGTAAACCTTCAGCACTTAAATCTTCATCTAAATCAGGCCAGTGAATTCCATACCCACCGCCGCATATTTGCCAGTTCTTTCGTTGAACTGATGTTGCATTGAATAGTCTTGGATAAAAAATAAGTGGAACAGAAATAATTCTGCCATCCATTAAACTAACAACAATCATTTCGTTTTTAAAATTGACTGCTTTTATTCGCATATCTGAATTATATGTAAAAAACATATCTTTATCAATATGAATGTGCTAAGGTTCATTGCTTTCGTGACTATAAAAGTAAAACCTATATGGTTTTTTGTTTAGTAATGTCGGCATCTCATCTTTTTATCTTTGTTGAACTACAACAATTCAAACTTTTTTAATTTAATAAAAATAAAAGTTTTATTCAAATAAAGAAATTTGAATTTTAAAAAAAACCTTACTATGCTCAACTTGTGAAGGAGATAAAGAACATAATTTTTAATTATTAATTGTTAATTATTAATTATTTTTTACCAATAACCCAATAACTCAATAACCCAATAACCCAATCACCTAATAACTCAATTAACAATTAACAATTAACAATTACACCGCTTCTATATCTAAATCGACATATCCTTTTAATTCTGCGTGAAGTTTGTCGCCGCTATGAATTGGTCCAACTCCGCTTGGAGTACCTGTAAAAATGCAATCTCCGGGCTGAAGTGAAAATATCCCGGACAAAATTTCGATTAATTTGCTGACAGAAGTAATAAAATCATCTGTTTTTGCGTACTGCTTAACTTCGTTATTAACTTTTAATTCAATTTCAAAAATTGGATAATTTTCTTTGAACTGATTAAAAGGAACAACTTTTGATATTGGGGCAGAATTAGCAAAACCTTTGGCAATTGCCCAAGGTAAGCCCTCGTCTTTTGCTTTTTTTTGCAAATCGCGTAAAGTAATGTCTAATCCGACAGCATAGCCGGCAATATAATTATGGGCATCTTCAGCTTTTACGTTCAAACATTCTTTTCCAATCACGACAACAAGTTCACATTCATAATGAACATTATTAGAATAATTTGGTATTTTAAAAACACTGCCGCTCGGAATATAAGCAGAAGGAGGTTTAATAAATAAAATCGGCATTGTGTATTCTTGCCCACCCATTTCTTTAGCATGAGCAGTATAATTTTGCCCGATGCCATACATAGCACCTATAGGCATTTGCATTCCATTTGTAAATTCAAGTTGATTTAGCATAATCTATCTCGGTAATTTTGGAAATTTATAATCTTTCTTTTCTTTTTCTTCATCTGGTTTAGTTGCTTCAACAGGTGGATTTTCAATATCATCATCAAAATTAGCTACAGTGCTGTCGTGGTATTCATAAGGGAATTTTCTTTGCTTATATGGTAGTTTATCATCAGCATAAATCTTTTTCATCAGCAATCCCCAAAGAGGAGCAGCAGCAACTGAAGCGTAACCATATCCACCAGTGAAAGTTATACGTCTGTCGTCAAAACCGACCCAGGTTCCAGCAACAAGCTGCGGAGTATAGCCGATGAACCAGGCATCAGCATAATCGTTTGTAGTTCCGGTTTTTCCAGCTGCTTCCAAATTCGTTAGCATTGATTTGATTTTCCAAGCTGTTCCCTGCTCAATAACCTGCCTTAACATATAGGTCATATTGCGAACAATATCTTGTTTCAACACACTTTTAACGCTGTATTTTTTATTTTCATATAAAACATTGCCATAATTATCTTCAACTTTTGTAATAGCAAATGGTTCGGTATAAATTCCATCATTAGCAAAAGGAATGAAAGCAGCTGTCATTTCAAGAGGAGTTACCTCGCCACCTCCACCAAGAGAAAGAGAAGGAACCGAATAGAGTTTTGATTTAATGCCAAGTTCTTTTGCAAGAGCAACAACTTTTGCTGGAGTAGTAACTTCAGTAATCAAACGAGCTGAGGCAGTATTTATTGAAAGCGCCAATGCCTGGGTTAGCGATTTTGTTTCTCCTTCTGCACAATCGTGAGTTCCGCTTGGAGTCCACACTTCTCCGGAAGGTAGAGTATAAGTAAAGGGACCACAACCAACAGAACTTTGTGGGGTTAAACCTTCTTGTAAAGCAGAAGTATAAACTAATGGTTTGAAGGTTGAGCCGGGCTGCCGCTTGATTTGTGTTATATGATTAAGGGAATATTTTGCATCGCGGTTTTCTTTCATAAATTTGGGCGAAGCACCAACCATCGCAAGTATTGCGCCGGTTCGCGGTTCAATCACTACAAGTCCAGTCTGAACAGTAGTTGCTGCATTTTTTATTGAATCAACAAATTCTTTCTTTTTTCTATATTTGTTTTCAATATTATTTTTTTCTGTTTCGTTAGCACTTTGATATTCCGGCAATTGCTTAATAGCACGCGTTACTAAGCTGTTTAACAAATCTTTATTATTGCTCCAAGACCATTGGCGCTGAAAAGTAGCTTGAAATTCTTTAAAATGCTCTTCCACAGCTTCCTGTGCATATTTTTGAATTGAAGAGTTCAAAGTAGTATGGATTACAAGACCATCGCGATATAGATCATACATTTTAAAGTCTTCATCTTTACTTAATTTCTGTCTTATCATCTCAACAAAATGAGGAGCAATCAAGGATTGCTGCTTGTTTTGCTTTAATTGAATCAGATTTATTGGTTCTTCTATTGCCTCACGGTATTGACTTTCATTAATATATTCCTGTTCTTTCATCAGAGTTAATACAAGATTGCGCCTTTTAATTGCTTTGTCGTAATCTGTCAAACCGTTATAATGCTCAGGAGCTTTGAGCAAGCTAACCAAATAAGCACATTCAGAAACTGTGAGCTGCAAAGGATTTTTATCGAAATAGATTTCTGAAGCCACTTGAATACCATAAGCACCACGACCATAGCAAACAGTATTTGCATACATCTCCAAAATCTCATTTTTAGTGTATGTTCGTTCAATCATAACAGCAACAACAGCTTCTTTCAATTTCCTCGAAAAACTTTTAGATTTATCATAAAAAAGGTTGCTGGCAAGCTGCATTGTGATTGTAGAAGCGCCTGCCTTAATTTTCATAGATATGATATTGTTTATAGCTGTCGAAATAACTCTCGGAAGATATACGCCCCAGTGATTGTAAAAATCTCGGTCTTCTACGGAAATTAAAGCATTCATAAAATTTTTGGGTATGCTGTCAAAAGGGAGTGAAAGCCGTTTTTGTGCGTAAAAATGGTCAAGAACTTTGCCATCAGCACTTATAATGCGGGTCGCTAAATTCTGGTCGGGTTTCTCTAATTCCTCAAGTGAAGGCAAATCCTTTGAAACAGTATTAATAACCCAAAATCCTACTACTCCTACTAAAATATAGAAAGCAGCACAAAGTATAATTAAAAATTTTAATGGTGTCATTTTCATAATAATTTATTTCATAACCATTTTACAAAATTAAGATTATTTAGCCAATCAACAAAAATGGAATTGCAAATGCTTTCCATTTTTATTCAAACTTAATTTTTTTTATTAAATTTGCATAAGAAAATAAAGAAATATTTGAAAATGGAAAAAAGAATAATATTAAATAATAATATCAACTACAATTATATTACTCTAAGAATTTCACAAAGTCGTTTAAGCTATGGTATGATTGCTATTCCTCGCTCTCTTTTGTTCCTTTTTCCAGAATATTCTACAGACATTTTCTTTTTTTTTAATGATTCTAAAATTCTTCAAAGAAAAAAATTTATAATATCGGAAAAGAATAAAGAAGCAAGAATTTATGGACTTTCTTACTGGTTGAAAAATAATATAACTAATCCAGATGATGAAATTGTTATTCAAATAATTGATAAAGAAAAACTTATTTATAGATTTATAAGCGAAAAGAAATTCATACAAACAATTAAATCATTGGAAAATAAATTTGATAACACAAATAAAGAACAATTAGCTTATAAATATTTAAATAACTTATCTAATTTAAATAGCATTGATTTATATACTTCTTCAATAAGTCAGTTTATTAGATTATCAAAAAAAGAATTTCTCTTAAGAAATATTAATCAAATTAATAACTCAACTAAACGTTCTAATGTACCAGTGAATATAAGGGTGCTTTTAGAAAAAATATACTATGGTAAATGTCAAATTTGTAATTTTTCTTTCTTAAAAAAAGATAATCAGCCATATTTTGAATTACATCATATATTTCCAGATTTAGAAGCTCATCTTAAGAATATTTGCTTAGTATGTGCAAATTGCCATAAACAATTTACTTATGCAAATGTAAATTACGAATTTAATGATGGCTGGTTAACACAGGTCGCTTTTAATGATAAAAAACATAAAGTTAATCAAGTTATTAATTCTATAGAACATTTAGACTTTTATAAAAATATTTATTATTAATTTATTAGATTACCAATCAACCACTTCTCGAATTTTAAAAAGGAGACTTTATGAAAAATAAATTAAATTTAGCTACAAATAATTTCTTGACTTTGCTTATTATTCTTATTATCCCATTTTGTCTTAATGCACAAAATAAAAAGAATACTGCTCAAAAACCTTCAAGCGAACTGAAAAATGTAATTATTATGATTGCTGACGGTATGGGAAAAAATCAAATTGAACTGGTAAATTATTATTTAACAGGGAAAAAAGAAGCTCAAAAATATGAGAAATTCCCTTTTCAATACTTTATGTCAACTTATCCGGCAAAGACATTAGAACCCAACAATGTTAATGTATGGAGTAATAATTATAATTCAAAAGATGCCTGGACTAATTTTAGATGGCCACTTCAGAGTTATACATGTTCCGGAGCAGCTGGAACAGCAATGGCAACGGGAAAAAAGACATACAATAAATGTATAGGCGTTGGAGTTGACAAAAAGCCCCTTTTAAATCTTACTGAATTTGCTAAAACATTAGGGAAATCAACTGGAGTTGTTACTACTGTGAATCTTTCTGATGCTACTCCCGCTGCTTTTTCTACCCATAACACAAATAGAGATAATTTTGAAGAAATTGCCCAAAGTATGATTTTAGATTCCAAATTAGATGTTATTATTGGAGCTGGCAATCCAAATTATACTCCTGAAGCAAAACTAATTGATGACGAAACTAAAAAAGAATATAAATATGTCGGTGGAAAAGAACTATGGGATGGATTACAAAATAATTCAACTAATTTCAATTTTTCAAAAAAAAGAGATAACAATGCTGTTCAGGATTGTGATGGTGATGCGAAACCAGATGCCTGGACTCTTATTCAAACTAAAGAGGATTTTTTGAAATATACTAAAGGTGATACCCCAAAACGCTTACTCGGTATTCCTCAGGTGCTTATGACACTTCAGCAAGCCCGTAACATTGAAAGAAGCGTTCAATACCAAACTACTCGCGAAAAACAGGAAAAACCTTTTACAATTCCTTTTAATCAAAATGTACCAACATTAAAAGAACTTGCTCAGGTAGCAATAAACGTTCTTGATAACAATCCCAACGGATTTTTTGCTATGATTGAAGGTGGAGCTGTAGATTGGGCTTGCCACGGCAATCAGGCAGGAAGATTGGTTGAAGAATTGAAGGATTTTAACGAAGCTGTAGATTATGTTATTGAATGGGTAAATAAAAACAGTAATTGGCAGGAAACCTTGCTTATTGTTACTGCTGACCATGAAACTGGCTATTTAACAGGTCCAAATGCAAATGATAATAGTCCTGTTACTAATCCTGTTGTAAATGTAAAAAAAGGAGAATTGCCAGAATTT
>DAIOVK010000070.1:0-10268 GCA_036759045.1 Kapaibacterium sp. (SeqCode)
ACTAAACCGGATTATGAAATGGTTTATGAGTAGGTTATTAGGTTATTAGGTTATTGGTTTGATGTCATTCTAAAGAATATCAGAATTTATCGTAAAAAATAGTTTTTATAGGTCATTTGTTAGTAGTCATTAGTTTGAACCCATCAGTAACTAATGACATATTGGTAATATTTTGTTAAAATATAAGTAATCATTTAATAATGAACCAATTGAAAATTAGAGAAAAGCTGGAATTAATTAATACCTTCTATTCTATCTAAAAAAACATTTACTAATTTATACTTTTTATTCAATTCTAAAACTTCATTCCAAATTTTTGATAAAAAAATATTTAATTCTTTAATTTTCATATTCCCAATTCTAATGTGAATTACTTTTGGAGGAGGTTCAGAAAAAATTATTTTATTTGAAAAATCTGAATCTTTAGTGATAATTGTTAGATTTTGGTTTTTAGAATATTGCCAAATCTCTTCATCTTTTGCATTTGAATTAATATCAAATTGATGAATATATTCCACTGAATGCCAGATTTTAAAATAATAAGGAAGATTTGCGTCAATTAAAAACTTTTTCATTTAAGCAACTGGTCTTATTATATAATTTCTACTCATTAAATTACTTGCAAAAAGCAAGCAAGCATTTATATCTTCCTTTTCAAGTGATGGATATTGTTTTAATATCTCTTCAGGTGAATCTCCAGCATTTAAAAAATCTATAATTGTTTGAACTGTAATTCTCATACCTCTAATAGTTGGTTTACCATTGCATAGAGTTTCGCTTAAAGTTATTCTATTAGATATATATTCCATAATCCTCTCCTTTTTTTACAATTTAACGATTTGAATAAATTATAATTGTTTATTTGTTTATTTGTTTTTTCTTTCAGTCAAAGATTAGTAATGACATCTTTACGTTTGTCTGTCATTCTAAACCCCAAGATAAAGGAAGACCTTTATTTTAATGGAGATGACATCTCTTTACACTGTCATTCTGAACCCCCTGATAAAGTAAGACCTTTATTCTAATGGAGATGACATAAGGACTTATAAAAAATAGAAAGTCAAAATCCCCCCTACCCCCCTTTTTCAAAGGGGGGAGAAGAATTTTCTTTTTAATTCCCCCCTTTGAAAAAGGGGGGTAGGGGGGATTTCTTAGTGCTGTTCTGTATTTCATCGTTTTCTTAAAAAAGATGTCATTGGTAACGAAGTGAAGAATCCAGATAATTTTTATTAACCACTACTCGCTGGATTCTTCACTTCGTTCAGAATGACTGACAAAAACTACGATGTCATTGGCAACTTTCTTTTACTCATATCTTTCCAATTTAAAGGATTCACCTAAATATCTTTTACGAACTTCGGCATTATCTGCAATTTGCTCAGCAGTTCCTGAAGTATATATATTTCCGTCAATTAAAATATATGCCCGGTCTGTAATAGAAAGAGTTTCGTGAACGTTATGGTCTGTAATTAAAACTCCGATACCCTGGGATTTAAGTTTGGTAACCATTCGCATAATATCTTCAACAGCAATAGGGTCTATGCCGGCAAATGGTTCATCAAGTAAAATAAATTTTGGATTAGAAGCCAGTGAACGAGCAATTTCGCAACGCCTTCTTTCACCACCTGAAAGCATATATCCTTTGCTTTTTCTCAAATGAGTTAGTCCAAAACTTTCCAAAAGTTCTTCTAATCGTTCTTTCCTTTTTGCTCTGCTCATCTTTTGTAATTGCAAAATAGCTTTAATATTGTTTTCAACCGAAAGTTTCCTGAAAATTGAAGCTTCTTGTGGAAGGTAGCTAATACCGAGTTTTGCTCTTTTGTACATAGCTTTTTTTGTAATATTGATTGAATTTAATGAAACATTACCTTCGCTTGGCTTAATCATACCGACTATCATATAAAAAGTAGTGGTTTTACCGGCGCCGTTAGGACCGAGCAAACCTACTACTTCACCTTGTTTGATATCAATAGAAACACCTTTGACTACGGTGCGTTTTTTGAATTTCTTAATCAACTGATGTGCTTCGAGATAGCTTAAATTTTCTTCCACTTTATCGTTGCTTTCTTGGTTTTAGTGTTAAAGTTGTATTAATTTCTTTTCCTTCCCGGAGCAGTTTGAAATTTAATTTTTGCCCGTTTCTGGCATCTAAAACGTTGATAAGGAAGTCATCCTGACGAAGAATTTTCATTCCGTTAATTTCCAAAATAATATCGCCCGGCTCAATTTTTGCATCATTTGCTGGAGAGTTTCTTTCTACAGAAAAAACGATAACCCCTTCATTTTGCTCAATATTCAAATATCTTTGTACTTGCTCGTCAATTTCTCTTACTTCCATACCATGATAAAAATTTCTGTCGATAGTCTTTTTATTTTTTAATTCTGCAACAATTTCTTTTACCCTGTTAATTGGAATTGCAAAGCCAATACCTATGCTACCTGCTCCACGCTGATTTTGAGCTGTAGAAAAAATTATGGTGTTAATTGCTATAACTTCACCAAGAGAATTTACAAGTGGTCCTCCGGAATTGCCAGAGCTAATTGCAGCATCAGTTTGAATCATACCCTTGTAAACTCGGTCTTCCTGAATTAAATTGACTCCGGTATTTGAAACAACACCAACAGTGATTGTAGGATGAGCATTCAAGTCAAAAAGACCGAAAGGATTGCCAAATGCTATAGCCCATTCGCCCGGAACTACATCATCAGAATTTGAAAGCTCAAGAAATGGAAAATTTTTACCGTTTATTTTTAAAAGGCATACGTCACTTGTTTTATCTGCACCTACGATTTCAGCGTCATATTTTTTCCCGTCTGTTGTTGTAACGATAATTTTAGAAGCATTACCGGCGACGTGGTGATTAGTCAAAATATAACCATCAGGTGAAATAATGAAGCCGGAGCCAAGTCCCTGCACTTCATACTTCTGTGTCCTTTTGCCTCTGTTGCCAAAAAAATGCCGAAACATTGGGTCATCATAAAAAACGTCGAATGGGTCGCGGCGGGTTACTTCTACATACGATGTTACGTTTATTCCAACAATAGCAGGACTGCATTTCTTTACTGCATCTGTTATTGCATTCCTTCTGCCTTCGCTTACTGAATTATTCGCTGCATCAAGGGTTGCTGTTTTACTGCTTTTGGATTCAGTCCATAAATTATCTGAATCTCCAGTTCCTTTTGATTCACAACTTTGTAGAGAAATAACTAATAATAAAACTAAAACCAAGTCAAATCTAATTTTATTTTTCATAGCTTTACCAATCAATATTTAACCTTCTTTTTTTTTTCTAAGACGAAAATCAATTGATAAAATTTAATTAATTTTTTCTAATAATTGATTTAATGTTTTACAAACTAACGATTATACACATCTTTAAAACGTGCTGCTATTCTACTTATCCCATAGGGATAAAATATTTGTAACAATGCATTTTTTTATGTTTTTTTTATTCCGTAGGAATTAAATATTTAATTGGCTTTTTTTAATATACAATCCCTACGGGATAAGCACAGTCAAGGGTTATTCTTGTTACAAATATATAATTCCTACGGAATAAATTTCTAAGACGCTAACACTTTTTTTACCCCTTATTATCAGGAACTAATATTTGTGTATAATCGTCAACTTTACAAAAGGGGTTATCTGAAAATTCTTATAATAATTTGGAAATAAAGTGTGAACCTTATAGCATATCATAGTTAGTAATTAAATTGTAAAATTAAAAATTAAGAGATACAAACATCTTATTGATAATATATTTATAAATCAAAATTACAATTTTTTTCAATAATATAAGATAAATTATATATTTTTGTATATAGTAAATTACATTTTACAAATTAAAAGCATAGTTTTAATAATATTGCAATTTTATTTAAGGAATATATTTATGACTTTCAAAAACATATTTATAACATTCGTAATTGCAGTTCTTGCAGCAAACTTTCTTTTTGCAGAAGAAAACAAGCATTTTAAGGCAGATGCCTTTTCCTCAGTGAAAAGTGCAAAAAAAGGTGAAAAGTTTAATATTACCTTAAAGGTAAATTTTGAAAAAAACTGGTACACTTACGGCTTAAAAGAGCAGGTTGGTCCAGACGGAATTGGTCCAACTACTACTTTAATTAGTTTGCAACCTGATGGCAAGATTGCTGTTTCTGGAAAAATCACTTCATCAAAACCGCATATAAAATTCGACGAAGCTTTTAAAATTAATATTGAATATTTTAAAGGCAGTTTTGAATTTTCCATTCCAGCTATTGCAAAGAAAGATATAGATTTAACTAAAGATAAATTATTAGTTATATTTGACATACAACAATGCGACCAAGAAAAATGTCTTCCACCAAACGGCTTTGAAATCCCAATCAAATTTGATGAAGCTAATGCTCAAACTGAAGAAATAATAGATTCTGCTACTGCTCTAGATACAGCTACAACTGAATTTATTTCAACTCCAGATACTACAAACAAAGCATCAATGCAAACTGATTCACAATCTGAAATTGAAAGCAAAAAGAAAGAAGGCGTATGGTCGTTTCTTTGGTTCGCAATGTCGGCTGGCGCACTTGCATTGCTTACTCCCTGCGTTTTTCCGATGGTGCCAATTACAGTATCATTTTTTACAAAACGTGCTGAAAAAGGGAAAAGCAGCGGCTTAAAAGATTCCTTGATTTATGCTTTCGGTATCATCACAACTTTTACTGCATTAGGATTTATACTCGCATTGATTTTCGGTGCGACAGGAATACAGGATTTTGCAACTAATCCATTTTTAAACCTTTTTATTGCAGCAATTTTTATTATATTCTCTCTAAACCTTTTTGGTGCTTTTGAATTACAACTTCCAACAGGAATGTTAAATAAATTGAATAAGAAAAGTGAAGGCGGCGGAGTAATTGGAGTTCTTTTAATGGGGCTTACTTTTTCTCTTACTTCATTTACCTGTACTGTTCCATTTGTTGGTTCTGCGCTAATTGCAGCATCTGGTGGCGAATGGTTCTATCCAATTTTAGGAATGCTCGGTTTCTCTGCAGTCTTTGCAGCTCCATTTTTCTTACTCGCTCTTTTCCCATCTGCAATGTCTTCACTGCCAAAAGCAGGCGGCTGGATGAACAACATTAAAGTTGTAATGGGACTTTTAGAAATTGCTGCAGCTATAAAATTCATAAGTAATGCCGATTTGGTATGGAGCTGGGGACTTATGCCACGCGAGCTTTTCATCGGCATTTGGATTGCCTGCTGTTTACTAATTACAATGTATATTTTGGGTATTTTCCGGCTTCCTCACGATGCTCCGGTTGATAAAGTAGGAACACCAAGGATTATATTTGCTATATTTTTTACTTCTATAAGTTTCTTCCTCTTTGCAGGACTTACTGGAAAACCTCTCGGAGAATTAGATGCTTTCCTTCCTCCACCAGATTATTATAGGTTAAATAGTGCTGCTTCTGCTTCAACTTCAATAAATCCAAATTCTGTTCAAATTAACGATGGAATATCTCAACACAAAGAATTTTGGCATAATAACTATGCTGAAGCTTTGAAAGAAGCAAAAGAAAAAAACAAATATCTCTTCATTGATTTTACTGGATTCACTTGTACCAATTGCCGCTGGATGGAACTTAATATGTTTAGCAAGCCAGAAGTTCAATCTCTTATGGGGCAAATGGTTAAAGTAAAACTTTATACTGACAGAAGAGAAGAACCTTATAGTTCAAACAAAAAGATGCAGCAGGAACGCTTTAATTCTATTGAACTTCCTCTTTACGTTATTTTAACTCCAAATGAAGAGTTTATCGCAACAAAAACGTTTACAAGAGATGAAGTTGAATTTGTTGATTTCTTGAAAAAAGGGGTTGTGAAATAGTGATAAGTGATAAGTGATAAGTGATAAATGTTTTAATTGATATTTAAATTAACTGATTACTAATATGATAGAAAATAAAAGAAAAAATTATGATATTTATTTAGTATGTCTATTCTTTGTTAATTCAGATAAAGAATATAACCACAAAGAACACTAAGAAATTTCTGTGCAAAAATACACTCTGTGGATTATATTATTTATGTCTTATCAAAATAAAAGTGATAATCACAAAGGACACTAAGAAATAAATTATTCACTATCTCATTGTAAATAAATATTGAAAAAATAAATGATTACCATTATGAGTGAAAATGAAATTTCAAAAATAGTATATGAATGCGCTTTAAAAGTTCATAAACACTTAGGACCTGGACTTTTAGAAAGTACTTATGAGGAGTGTTTGTGTTTTGAACTAAAAAAGCATGGTTTAGCAGTTGAAAAACAAAAACCTTTACCACTGATTTACGAGGAAGTAAAATTAGATGTTGGTTATAGAGTTGACTTAATGATTGACAATAAATTTATTATTGAATTAAAGTCTGTCGAATCTCTTAACGATATTCACTTAGCTCAAATTTTGACTTATTTAAAATTATCTAATTGTAAATTGGGCTTTTTGATTAATTTTAATGTTGTTTTACTAAAAAATGGCATTAAAAGAGTGATAAATGGTAGTCTATAGATTTAAATAATTTACATTATAACGATTGATTTGTGTTCTTAGTGAAAAACTTTGTGTTCTTAGTGGTTAAAATTTTTGGATAAAAGCTACCAATATATTTTATAACGATTGATTTGTGCTCTTAGTGAAAAACTTTGTGTTCTTAGTGGTTAAGACAATCAATGGAAAGAAGATAAAAAAATCGAATAACGTGAAAATTAAAATAAACAATCATTAATAAAGAAATGACAATAATTGAAGCAATAATTTTGGGAATAATACAGGGACTTTCTGAATTTATTCCTATTAGCAGTACGGCTCATCTTACACTCGCCGGGCATTTATTTAATTTGATTGACCCAAGCCATCCGGAGCGATGGACTGCTTTTATAGCAGTTATCCAGCTTGGGACTTTAGCAGCAGTATTTCTCTATTTTTCTAAAGACATAAAAAGTATTATTAGCAATTACTTTTCTGAAAATTTAGGTAAAAATAGAAAATCATTTATAGAGCAAAGTAATCATTCCAAACTCGGCTGGCTTATAATTATCGGGTCGCTTCCTATCGGTTTGTTTGGATTTTTGCTGAAAGATTTAATTGAAGGTGATTTCACGAAAAGTCCTTTTGTTATAGCGACAATGCTTATTCTCGTTGCTATAATTTTATTTATAGCTGAAAAAACTGCTAAATTCAAAAAGGGTATTAATAAAATAAGTATTAAAGATTCAATAATAGTTGGTTTTGCCCAATGCCTTGCTCTCATTCCGGGTACTTCGCGCTCTGGAGCAACCATAACGACTGGGCTTTTCCTCGGGATTAAGAGAGATGATGCTGCCCGCTTTTCTTTTCTGCTAAGCATTCCAGCAATTTTTGCAAGCGGACTTTATGAGTTTTATAAAAGCATTACTTATATCAATTCACAAGATTTGTTCATTATTATAGTTGCTACTATTGTTTCTGCAATTTCCGGTTATCTTTCGATTGCTTTCCTGTTAAAATTTTTAAAGACAAAATCAACTTTGCTTTTTATTGTTTATAGAATAGTTCTTGGTTTAGTAGTATTTTTTTATTTTTTGTAAGATTAATACCAAACCGCTAACAATAAGTTTAATGTATTCTTTCATTCTGAGCGCAGCGATGGATATCACAAGTCATTGCTACCACGAAACTTGAGTTTCATCACTTCGTTTCGGAATGACAAAACTGCGAAATATCAAACTACGAGGCATCAGGAGTTCTGAAAGTTTTACTTTGCGAAAGATAAACTATTTCATATTTATTCAATAAAGAATTTAATTTATTTTGGAGTTCGCTGAAGAATATCTAAATCAATCATCTTGGCATACAACCTGATGGCAAATCTCATCTTCTTTTGCGATTTCATTCAATAATAATATAAAATTCTCTTTGCCATAAATGCAAGCGAAATAAAGTGGTGAAATCATTCGCTCCTGAAAGGTGCTTTCCGGGTAAAGGAAATTTGAAATCTTTTTATAAGTGTCATTTATTAGTTCAGATTTTTTTAGAATAGCATTCTGAGTTTTTTTCTTTAAATCATCAATGCTTTTTTGTATTTGATGAAGTGCTACACCACTTGAATTGACTAATGAACTGTCAATTTCTCCAATGTCTTTTTTTAACACTTCAAATTTTTGTTCAAGATTTTCACTTATTGAATTTAATTCAGAAATAACCTGATTATTGCTAAGTTGTTGCTTGATTTCTTTTTCAACATTTACCCAGTTTCTCATGAAAAAAGACGGATTTAGATTATACTTCTCAATTTTCCTCAATAAATTTAAATTAAGAAAACTTGCTAAGTGCCTTGGAATAAAAGCTGGCATATCAATTTTGAAGGCAGAATAAAGTTCAGGAAGCTGAGCTGAATAACTTAGCTCGCTCGGTCCTCCGATATACGCTACGTTTGGCAAAATGTAGTCCTGACAGATATTCCTCAAAAGAACGCCAGGTGAAAAGTTTTCCGGATGCTTTTCTGATAAATCCTGTAATTCTTTTAAACTGTAATTATTATCATCAATTTGAAAAGTATTTAAATCTGCATTTAATCTTATTTTGTATCTATTATTTCCCTGATGATAAAAGAGATTTGAAATAAATGAGCGTGCTTGCAGCTTATAGCCGTTTTCAAGTAATTTCGAGTTACCGTTTTCTATTATTTTATGAGAAAATCCAATTTCAGAAAGTTCCTTTTTGATAATATCAGCAAAAGCACCTGATTTTCTTGCAACAGATGCGCGAAGAAAGAGAATGCCTGATTCAGCAAAAAAATCCTGTAGCAATTTAACAAACGCTTCAGTCCAAAAGCTTCCTTCTTGATAAAATTCTTCTATATTTTCTTTTATTTCATTAAAAAATGGCAAATCCTTTAAAACAGAAGAAATATTCTGAATAGTTGCTCTAATGCTTTTATTAAAAAACTTTTCTGAAACGGGAGTATTGTCTTCTTTGCTTAAATCGTCAGAACAAAAGAAGTGATTTAGATTATATGATTTATCTAATAAAACTGCTTGCGATGCTTCGAGATTATCGTGGTCGTTATCTTCAATCCAAAATATTGGAACAAAATTATAATCTATATGTTTTTCACTCAATTTTTGTGAAAAATTTATTGTACTGCTGATTTTCAAAAAAGTATATAAAGGACCACCAAGAAATCCGACCTGCTGCCCGGTAGTAACTGTTAATGTATTGCTGAGTTCTATTTTCTCTAAATTATTAATTTGCTTTTCAGAAAGCGATATGCAATTCATTGATAGTTTAATAATATCAATAAGTTGATTTCTATTTTTAAATGAATTTGCTTTACTTTCTACAAAACCTTGATTTGTATTAGAATTATTTGGAAATCTGCTTTTAATGAAATCATTATTATTAACAAAATCATTAAAAATTTTAGAAAACCCATTCAATTCTTTTATATTTATTTTTTCGATTATTTGCATAGTTTATTTATTTTAAAATCCAGTCAATACTTAATTTACCAAGAAAAGTCATAAAAATTCCGGCAAAAATACTAACTCCTAAATACATCATTAGATTTAGAAAATCTGAATTATTGTAAAGATTGATTGAATCGTTAGAAAAAGTAGAAAAGGTTGTGAAACCACCACAAAATCCGACAGTTAGAAATAGCTTTAAATCAGCCGAAACCAAACTTCCTTTTTCGAATAGCCCAAGAAAAAAGCCAATCAGGAAGCAACCGACCAAGTTAACGAGCAAAGAACCAATCGGAAAACTTGTTATAAAATATTTATGAATTATGTGATTGGAAAGAAATCTTGAAACTGTACCAATAAGGCCAGCAATACCAACAATCAAAACTTGTTTAAACAAAGAATACTCCCAGAAATAGAAAAAAAATAGTAGGAGTCATCAGTCATTTAGACGGTTAAGGCGAACCCCATCACCTTTTATATTACAAAATTACGGATTTTTTTGAAGATTTAAAAAGCAATTTTTATGTTTAGATAAGGGAAGTTCTCAAAAAATCATTATTATTACATAACTTTAGATTCCTCGTTACGCTCCTTATGAACCACTTCGGTTTTTAAAACGTGTTACTGAAAATAATACATATACTTCAATAAATATATCAACCATCGGGTTAACCCCAGGGCTGATACGTTCTTAATTTTATAACACAAATCCAATTCCCCTCTTTAGAGGGGACAAAGGGGTGTGTTCTTTCTTACTTTTTATATCTGATGCAATTTCAA
>DAIOVK010000071.1:0-10192 GCA_036759045.1 Kapaibacterium sp. (SeqCode)
TTCTGGCATACGCCAGAATGACAGTAAAAGATGTCATTGGCAACCCCCAGATAAAGCAAATGCTTTATTTAAATGGAGATGACATAACTAAAAGTGTGATTCCGAAACAGTGCTTTTCAGTCATACTATCAGCAAGCTGATAGCATGACAAGAGATAAGTCATGCTATCAACTTGTTGATAGTATGACTGAGAAAAGATGTCATTGGTAAACTTAGCGAGGAATCTCACAAGTCATTGCTACCACAGAGTTTGAGATTCCTCACTTCATATCGGATTAACAGTTAAATTTCAAATAACATTTATTAATATGTTTCGTTTCAAATAAGAAATGATATGGTATATTTTTTTTGAGTTGTTAAAAATAAAAAACCCAATCTCTTAAAGAAACATAATTTATTCTCAAAGAGATTGGGTTATTTTTTATAAATATTTTAATGGAACGTACGTTTTACTTCAACAATTTTGAATGCTTCAATAATATCATCTGGCTGAATATCGTTCCAACCGTCAAGCATAATACCGCATTCGTAGCCGGATTCAACTTCACGGACATCATCTTTATTTCTCTTTAATGATTGAATACCACCAGTGAACACTGGAAGCCCTTGTCTTAATAAGCGGACTTTGTCATTTCTGGTAATCTTGCCACTTTGGACATAGCATCCAGCAATATTTCCAGACTTGCCAACCTTGAATACTTTTCTGACTTCAATAGAAGCAACAATATCTTCTTTTGTTTCTGGAGTAAGCAAACCTTCAAGAGCAAGTTTAATTTCGTCAATACAATCGTAAATAATGTTATAAGTCCTAATATCGACTGATTCTGTATCAGATAATTTCTTAGCTTTTGAAGTAAGTCCAACCTGGAAACCGATAATAATAGCTCCTGATGCTATAGCGAGCATAATGTCAGATTCGGTAATAGCACCAACCCCTTTATGAAGAATAACGACCTGCACTTCATCTCGGGATAGCTTTTGTAATGAATCGCCCAAAGCTTCAGTAGAACCACCGACATCACCTTTTAAAATCAGATTAAGTTCTTTAACACCACCGATTTGGATTTGCTTGGAAATCTCGTCAAGAGTAACGTGATGGACTTGTCTGAATTCCTGCTCGCGCTTTAATTGCATACGTTTGTTAGCAATTCCTCTTGCCTCGCTGTCAGAATTGACAACTGTAAGAATATCACCTGCCTGGGGAAGTCCTTCAAATCCGACAACTCTAACAGCCATAGAGGGGGTAGCTTCATCAACAGAATTTTCACGTTCATCTAACAATCTGCGAACTCGACCGGCAAAACAACCTGCAACGAAGCAATCGCCTACTTTTAAAGTACCTTTTTGGACAATAACAGTTGCAACTGCTCCATGTCCTTTTTCCATCTTAGCTTCAATGACAGCTGCCTTTGCCTTCCTGTTCGGATTAGCTTTTAGCTCAAGCATTTCAGCTTCAAGGAGGATTTTATCTAATAAAGTTTCAACATTGTTACCGAATTTAGCAGAAATTTCAACGCATTGATGGTTTCCGCCCCATTCTTCAACCAGAACGCCTTTGTCAGCAAGTTGCTGCCTAATTCTGTCCGGATTAGAATCTGGTTTATCAATTTTGTTGATTGCAACGATGATTTTTACATTTGCAGCTTGGGAGTGGCTAATAGCTTCGACTGTTTGAGGCATAACGCTATCATCAGCAGCAACAACAAGAACGACAATATCAGTAACCTGGGCTCCTCTTGCTCTCATTGAAGTAAATGCTTCGTGTCCGGGAGTATCCAAAAATGTAATGTACTTATTTCCTGGCAATTCTGTCCTGTATGCACCGATATGCTGAGTAATTAATCCGGCTTCGCCTGCAACAACATTAGTTTTTCTAATAAAATCAATTAATGAGGTTTTTCCGTGGTCCACGTGTCCCATAATAGTAACAATAGGAGGACGTGGCTCAAGATGTTCATCTTCATCTTCAACATCATCAATTTCCTGAACTTCCTTTTCGTCTAAAAATTCAACATGGAATTCGTAATCATCTGCAATTAAAGTAATGGTGTCTTTGTCTAATCTTTGATTGATTCCAACCATAAGCCCAAGCTCCATACATTTCAATATGATTTCATTTGGACTGACACCAATAAGTTTAGCTAAGTCGCTTGTAGTAACAAATTCAGTCAGTTCTAAAATGTGAGACTGACGCTCTTCTTCTTCGTGCTTTTTGAGTTCTTTTTCTTCGCGTTCGTGTCGCCTCTTCATTCTCATTTTTGAACGCATACCTACTGATGAATCGTCAATACCGGAAAGAGTTTCTTTGATTGCTTTATTGATATCATCTTCGCTGATTGTTTCTCTAATAGAGCGTTTTTTCTTTTTCTTCTTTTCGGCAACTTTCTCTTTCAGAGTGAGAGGTTTTTCCTTAGTTTTTACCTTACCTTTTTTCTTAAACTTTCCGGATTTTGATGAAAATTCGTCTTCTTCATCAGAATCTACTGGCTTTTGCTTGTCATCTTTCTTTGGTAAAAAGGTTTTCTCTTTCTCTAAATCAATTTTACCGACAATGGTAAGTCCTCGAAGTTTCGGAGCTTGTCCGGGCTCTATTTCAACCTCAGCAACTTTTTTTCTTCTTCTGCGGCGTTTTGATTTCTTCTCTTTCGGAGCATCGTCATCAAGAAGTGGGGGAGGTTCTTTAAATTGAACCAAACTTTCAGTTTTTGTAACTTGTGGTTTTGTAATAGATTTTTCACCGAACTTTTCTTTTAAAGAAAGAACCAATGCCTGTTGTTCTTCTGAGAGCTCTTGTTTCGGTTCTTCTTTTATTTTTGTCTTTGGTTCTAGTGATTTCTTAGTAACTTCTTCTTTTTTTGTAGATAGGAATACGACTTTTTCTTCAATTGCTTTTTCAGCTACTGCCTGATCTTGAACTTTTTCAATTTTCTTCGTAACTTGTTTTTCAACATGAAATTCTTTTACTTCTTTCTTTTCATCTTTTGCTATATGCCGAGCTTCAGGTTTCCGTTCAACTTTCTGCTCAATCTTAGCTTCAGGTTTCCGTTCAATTTTTTCAATTTTGATTAAATCTTTAGTATATTTTTCAACTTTTTGTTTTTTATCAAGTTTAATTACAACTTTATCTTGTTTAGCATGAGATTTTTCGTTCTTTGCAGTTGGTTTAATAAATTCTTCAATAACTTTGCCTACGGGATATTTTTCCTGTGTATCCACTGAATGCTCATCAACTTTTTCTTCTTCAACCTTGATTTTCTCGGAGATTTCTTTATGTTTTAATCTATCATCAAACTCAATAATATCAATTTTATCTACTATATTTTCTTTTTCAGTAGATTCGTCATAAGTGATAAAATCCTCTTTTGGAGTTTCAAAATGTTCTTCAGTTTCGTAAGTATCAGATTTTTGAGGTTCAGGGACTTTCCTTATTTGCTTTTGCTTCTCTATTTTTTCCTTTTGCTTTTCGGCTGCTTTCTTTTCTTTTTTAAACTTATCATAAACTGCTTCTACCATTTCTTCGGTCAAAGTAGCACTTGGTTTATTCTCGATACTAAAGCCCTTTGATTGTAAGAAAAGGACAATAGATTCCTTTCCGATATTAATTTCAGAAGCAATTTTTATTAATAATATTTTTTTAGCAGCCATATATTCAATCAAAAAATCAACAAAAAAATCTAATTACAAAATTACTCAAATATTTATTATTTGATGTATTAAAATCAATATTACACTTTTATACTTAAAAAATTGATTTTAATCTGAATTTTTCTATCACACTTAAATAGCGTTAATAGTTTGTATTACTTCTTCAGATTCCTGCTCTTCAAATTCGCTAAGCATAATAGAGCGTAACTCTAATAATTGTTCGGAAGTAATGTCGCAATTATCCATAATAAATTTCGGGTCTGCTTCAAGGAATTCGCGAGCTGTCTCTATGCCAATATCGCTTAATTTATTATAAATTTTAGTGCCAAGCTCATCTTTAAACTCAATTAATTCAATATCTTCAGCACCTTCTTTAACGAGCGTTAAAGAAAAACTCGTCAATTTAGAAGCAAGGCGAACGTTTTGCCCATTTTTTCCAATTGCAAGTGATACCTGGTCTTCCGGAACAATGATTGTAGCACTTCTTACTTCTGGCATTATAGTAATCTCTTTGATTTTTGCAGGAGCTAACGCCCTTGAAATAAAAGTATCTAAATCAGAAGAATACTCAATCAAATCAATATTTTCGTTGCATAATTCGCGAACAATAGAATGAATTCTGACACCTTTCATACCAACGCAAGCACCGACAGGGTCAATTCTGTCGTCAAAGGATTGCACTGCAACTTTAGAGCGTTCTCCAGGGTCGCGGGCTATTGCTTTGATTTGAACTATACCGTCATACACTTCTGGAATTTCGATTTCAAAAAGACGGGCAAGATATTCGTCTGAAGCACGTGATAAAATTATTTCAGGCAAACCGGCAGAACCAGTTCTTCTGACTTCTTTAATTATTGCTCGGACTGATTGGCTCTTTTTGAAGCGCATCTGCTCGTTTGGTATTTGTTCCTCACGGGGAAGGCGCATTTCGATTTTATTGTGCATTACAAGAATATCGTTTCGCCTCACCTGGTAAACTTCGCCAATGATAATTTCGCCAAGTTTTTGAATATATTCGTTATAAATATTATCCTTTTCTATTTCCTTTATTCGCTGGTTCAAATTAGTAACGGCAAGCGAAACTAGACGTCTGCTAAAATTTTCATAAATATTATCTAAAGAAATTTCTTCTACGAAATCATCGCCCAACTGATAATCTTCGCTATCGGGATAGTGCTTAACCTCTTTAATAGCTATATGCAATGATGGGTCTTCCACTTCTTCAACAATTTCTCTAATCAAATAAATCTCAATATCGCCCTTATCTAAATTAACAACGATTTCAAAATTAGCTTCCTGACCATATTTCTTCTTGACGAGCATAGAAAAAGTCTCTTCTACAATTCCTTGCAAAAGGTCTCTGTCGATGTTCTTTTCTTTTGCCATCTCTGCAAAAGCGTCAATTATCATTTTTTTATCAGCTTTAAACTTTGCTTTTCCTCTTGGCATTTTTTTCTTTTAGAAAAAAAATAATAAAAAAATGGGCTACACAGCCCATAACAATTTCTATTACAAAAATACGAATAATTTCTTAATTTGACAAAAATACTTATTAAAAAATTAGTATTTTGCAAATATTTTTTATTTAGAGTATAAAATATGAAATAAATATAAGGAGAAACAATGCAATTTACTCAATTAGACTATTTTAATCTTGAAGAACTTTATTCTCAGGAAGAAATTCTGATTCGGGATACTGTCCGCAGTTTCGTTAATGAAGAAGTAATTCCAATTATAGAAGAGCATTATCAGGCAGCAAGTTGTCCGACTCATTTATTCAAAAGAATGGCTGAACTTGGACTTTTTGGTATTACTATTCCTCAGGAATTTGGTGGCGCTGAAGCTAATTACACAAGCTACGGACTTGCAATGCAAGAGCTTGAACGAGGTGACTCTGCAATTCGCTCTGCTGCTTCTGTCCAAAATTCCCTCGTTATGTATCCTCTTTTCAAATACGGAACTGAAGAGCAAAAGAAGAAATGGCTTCCACGTCTTGCTTCTGGTGATGCAATTGGCTGCTTCGGACTGACAGAACCCGACTATGGCTCTAATCCGGGTGGAATGATTACTAATGCGAAAAAAACGTCAAATGGATTTTTGCTTAATGGTGCTAAAATGTGGATTACAAACGGCTCTCTTGCTGATATTGCTATTGTTTGGGCTAAACTCGAAAATGTTGTTCACGGTTTTATCGTTGAAAAGGGGACTCCGGGCTTTTCTGCTCCTGAAATGAAAGGAAAGTATTCTCTTCGTGCATCAGTTACTTCTGAACTCATTTTCCAGGATTGTGAAATTCCCGAAGAAAATATTTTACTAATCGAAGGGCTACGCGGTCCTTTAAGCTGTCTTACTCAGGCAAGATACGGTATTGCATGGGGAGCAATCGGTGCTGCACTTGCCGTTTATGATTCTTCATTAAATTATTCAAAATCGCGAATACAATTCGGTAAACCAATCGCCGGCTTTCAAATGGTCCAGGACAAGTTAGTTTGGATGCTTAATGAAATATCAAAAGCCCAGCTTGTTGCATATCGTCTTGGACGGCTAAAAGATGATGACAGAGCTACTTTCCAACAGGTTTCTTTTGCAAAAAGAAATAATGTGGATATTGCTCTTACTGCTGCACGTATTGCCCGGGAGATTCACGGTGCTAATGGTATTCTCGGAGAATATCCAATAATGCGGCACTCTGCGAATTTAGAATCAGTAAAAACTTACGAAGGCACTCACGATATTCACACCTTGATTCTTGGAGAAGATATTACCGGAATACCAGCGTATTATTAGGTGTTGATTTGTTGAACTGTTTATTTGTTGAATTGATTTTTATTTCCATTTTCTTCCCAAGTTAAACTTGGGAAAGAAATGAAAGATGAAAAGATGGACTCTATTTAGGAAAGTTGAGTCCATCTGCCTTTCAAACTTTTGCAAAGGTCAGCTTTTCCAAGTCATACGATGACTGAAACACAATTATAAACTTTTTCAAACTTTACAAAAGTCACGAAACTTTAGCAAAGCATGAAAAAAAGCAACGTAGTTATACAATTTCCAGTATTAAGTTGCATAGTGTCATTCTGACGAATGTCAGAATCTATCTTTTGTATCGAAAAAAGCAAGATGGATTCTGACATTCGTCAGAATGACACTCTATATATTCATATTATTTATGACACTTCAAATTGGAAATTATATTACTTCCAGTTTATAGAAAATTTATTTTTAAGTTAGCAAAACTCCGTAGGACTGTTCTGTTTATAGCATAGTCCACTGAGTTTGTCAAGCAATCCGATAGCTGCTTTTGATTTTCATTAAGAAATTTTTACAGAGTCGGAATGACTTAAGAAGGTAGATTATTTAACTAATAACTACGCTATAAAATTAAAAAAAATACAAAACTTTTTATCTATTCTTATCTTTCTATCACTTTCAACTTGTTTTTGTTATTTCTTATTTATATATTAGAATATAATAAATTTTAAATTTGAGAATAGAATTGAAAAAAATAAATTATCTAATAATATTAGCATTGACTTTAACGGCTTGCTCAGTTGAATCAACAAAACAAAATGATTTTAAATATTTTGATTCTTCAAAATTATATTATATAAAGGATTCATTAAAAAATGAGATGATAGCACAATTTCATTTTATAAATGGTCTAACAAATTATAATACAAATAATTACTCAATGGCTATTTTAGACTTTTTTGAATCTTCAAAACTTAAAGAAAGTCCTGTAACCTATCTTGCAATAGCAAAAAGCTATGGCGAATTAAATAAAATTACACCAGCGATTGAATATATAGACAAGGCATTGAAAATTGACCAGAAGTATGTTCCTGCAATTTCATATTTAAATAAAATTTATTTTGAACTTTTGAATATGGACGGAGTAAAAAATACTTTAGAGTGGAAAGCTGAAATAATGCCATCACTTCAGAATCTTGGCGAACTAGCCCTTTTTTATACTTATTTTGACTTGGAAAAAGCTGAAAAATTATATTTGGAAATGATTCAAAAGAATGATGATATATATTTATATTTGAAATTATTAGAGATTTATTCAAAATTAGATAAAAAAGAAAAAGCTAATGAAATATTAAAAATTTTAAGAGACAAAAGGTCGGAAAGTAGCTATAAGTTTGAAATATATAATAGTTTATTAAATTTCTATACAAAAAATCTGATAAATAAAGAATTTTCAAGCACATTAAAAGAATTAGACAATGAATTTGAAAAATGGGAAATTGAGGAAATTTTAAAGTCTGTTTTTGAAGGTATTCTATTAGAAATAACAACGAAAAAAAATAATTCAAAAGAAATAAAAGAAATTATTGAAGCAGTTTTGGATTTTTCAAATGAAAGAAATTTCTACACTCCAACAATTTATTTCTATTTAGGTTTTATTTCTTCAACAATAGATAATCACGATATAACAGAAAAATATTACATTCAATATATATCTTTAAATGAAGATAATTTTGCTATATTTCAGGAAATATTCAGATACTATTATGTAAATAAAAAACAAGCGGAGCTATTATCAAATTTATTACTTAATTCTACAAAATATCCAGATGAACTTGTATATCCATATTTTTCCGGAATACTATATTACGAAATGGATAGTATTGAACAATCTAAAGAATGTTTTTTGAAAGCTATTAAGATTGATAGTAATAATGTCGAAATATTAACACAGTTAGGATTGGTAAATCATATTTTAAAAAGATATGAAGAATCAGATGAATACTATGAGAAAGCATTGATATTAGACCCTGAGAATCCATTAGCAAATAATAATTATGCTTACTCATTATCTGAAAGGGGCTTAGCATTGGAAAGAGCATTAGTAATGATAAAGATAGCAATAGAAATCGATTCTCAGAATCCCAATTATTTAGATACTTATGGCTGGATTTATTTTCAAACAGGAAACAATGAAAAAGCATTGGAATATTTAGAAAAATCTAAGTCAATAGATAGTACTAATGCTGATGTATGGCTTCATATCGGCGACGTATTAAAAAATCAGGGAAAAGAGTTAGAAGCTATTAAAGCTTGGGAGAAGGGAATCATTTACGACCCTCAAAATTCAGATTTATTAGATAGGATAAAAAAATAAAAAAGGTTAAATTTTATGTTTGTAATAATAGGATTAGGATTAGTTTTCTTTGCTTTGATTGGTGGCTTTATAATGGCTGGCGGCAATCCTTTAACACTAATAGTGATTCCGGAATATGTAATAATCATTGGTTGTGCAGTTGGTTCGTTACTGGTTGCAAATCCGCTGCCAGTGTTAAAAAAGATTCTTGCACAGGCAATTGGCTCGACTAAAGGAGCAAAAGTGAGTAAAACCGCTTATATTGAGTTACTTCAACTATTATATGAATTATTTCAGTTTGCAAAGCGTGAAGGATTGATTGCATTAGAATCTCATGTCGAAAATCCATCACAAAGTTCAATTATGTCGAAATATTCAACTTTTTTAGCAAACCATCATGCCGTTGAGTTCCTTTGCGATACATTAAAAGTTGTATTAAGCGGTGGTGTACCTGCTCACGATTTAGAAGAACTAATGGAAATTGACTTAGAAGCTCATCATCATGAGGAATCAATACCTCCCTCTTCTTTACAAACAATGGCAGATTCGTTTCCCGGACTTGGAATTGTAGCTGCTGTTATGGGAATTATTGTAACGATGGGTTCTGTTTCTGAAGGCGCTGAAACTGTTGGCCATCACGTAGCATCTGCACTTGTCGGTACTTTTCTTGGTGTGCTTTTCGCTTATGGTTTCTTTGGTCCAATTGCTTCTATTATGGAAAAAATTGTTAATAAAGAAGCAATATACCTACAAGTAATTAAAGCAGCAATGCTTTCTTTTGCCAAGGGCGCACCAGCTGCTGTGGCTATTGAATACGGAAGAAGAACTATTGACCCAGAAAACCGTCCTTCTTTCAGTGAAACAGAAGAAGCTATTAAGCGTCCACGATAATAAAATTTAAATTTTAAACAATTTTAGAATAATATCTATTATGGCAGAAGAAGAACAAAAACAACACAAAGAGCAGCCAATAATAATCAAGAAGATTAAAAAAGGTGGTCATGCCGGTCATCACGGTGGTGCATGGAAAGTAGCTTATGCTGACTTTGTTACTGCTATGATGGCTTTCTTTATTGTTATGTGGATACTCGGCCAAAGCGAAGAAGTAAAAAAACAGGTTGAGGCATATTTCCAAGACCCGGGTGCTTTCAATTTTGTTACAGGAAAAAGGACTATTCCAATTGATTTAGATATGAGACCTTCAGGAGACGGTCCTAAAGATGGAAAAGGAGAAGGCGATAATAAAAGTAAAAATGATTTTTACTTCTTTTTACCTCCTGAAAAGGATACAATAATGCTTGACAAAGCTGAAGAAAAGAAACGTCTGGAAGCTACAACTGATAGTATAAAAGCAGCAGAACAGGTCAAAAAGACTGCTGATGAAATAAAGAAATTTCTTAACGAAGAAATGTCTCGGAGACCTGAATTGCAAGACATTCTTTC
>DAIOVK010000072.1:0-10179 GCA_036759045.1 Kapaibacterium sp. (SeqCode)
ATTTCCCCAAATGATTTTAATACCGTCATCTTCATTTTCTAAAAAATCTAAGTGATTTATTGATTCCGATGTATTGATTTTGGTAATCTTTTTTTACAAAATCAATATAAATCCCTGTAAATTTATTAATAATTTCTTTTATGTTTGTTTCGGTTTTTAAAAAGTCTATTTTATGCAAAAACTCATCAAGCCGTTCTTTATTTGGAAATGCTTCCTCAAGATAAGTGCGGCTTATTTCTATAATTGTTTCTATATAAGGTTTTTTATCTATCATTTCCAAATTACTACTATTGGACTTTATCATTTATTAAATCAATAATTTAAATTATCTTTTATTTCAAATTACAAATATTTCTTTTACATTCCAAAATATTCTCTCAAATTTACCTTTCCAATCAAAACAAAACCAGCTTTAGATGTCCAACATCTCGGAGATGTGGCACATCTAACTATTAACTTAAAAATATATAGATCTAAAACCTACAGAACAGCAATTTTATAAAATACTGGTAAATATCTTGGCTTTGGAATTTTTCGGTGATTGTTTTTTGCTGATTCAAGCCAAGCTTCTTTTGCAATAAGAACTTCTTGCAAAGCTTCATTTGGAGTTTGCCCAAAAGCTGAACAACACTTTAAATCAGGTATATCTGCAATATAACCGCCATCTTCGTTGCTATAAAAAATGTTTATATGGTAATCTTTCATTAGTTGTCTCCTAATTCCAAATTATACTTTTCAATAATTGCTAAAAACTGCTTAATTTGATAAGGTTTTATTTCATTATTAACGTTTTGTAAATTTATCAATTCTTCAATCCCATCCATTTTATAAATATGATGGCTTCCTTTTATTCTATCCAACTTAAATCCAAATCCAGTAACTAACTTAGTAAAATCAGAAAATTTTATACTTTTCGAACCAGATAATATTTTTTCCAGTATTTTTTTATTATTCATATTAATAATATCAATCTATTTTCTTCTAATATAATAAAAATTTATGTCAATTAAAATATTATTTTATAAAAATAATCAGACAACATTTAAACAAATTTTCTAAATATAATTCCCCATTTCACTAAAACACAATCCACCTTTAGATGTGCCACATCTCGGAGAAGTTGGACATCTGAAAAACAACAAAATCACTTTTCACTTAAATCAATATCTCTAACTCGGCTCTTCAGTTCAAGTAATAAAGAGGGCGGAACGCTTAGCTTGTCAATTCCAATGTCAATTAATGTTTTGGTTGCAGCGGAATGGCCTGCTAATTCACCGCAAATACTAACGCTGATGTTGTTTTTATGGGCGGATTCTACAATCATTTCCATTAAACGAATAACAGCCGGATTGAATGCATCGAAATATTGAGAAACAAGCTCGTTGTCCCTATCCACAGCAAGAGAATACTGGGTGAGGTCGTTTGTGCCGATACTGAAAAAACTGCAATGCTTAGCGAGTTCGTCAGACATAATAGCAGCAGCTGGTGTTTCAATCATAAGTCCAATTGGAATATTTGGGTCAAAATCAATATTTTTTTCTGCAAGTTCTCTTTTACATTTTTCTATAATTTCTTTAACCTGAATTACTTCATTAATAGTTGTAACCATAGGCAGCATAAAACTGACATTTTTATTTTTTGAAGCACGCAAAATCGCTTTGATTTGAGTTTCGAGTAAATCCAACCGGTGCAAAAGAAAACGCATACCGCGCAGACCGAGTGCAGGATTGGTTTCTCTTTTGGGAAGACCTTCTGCATATTTATCACTGCCAAGGTCAAATATTCGCAAATTAACCGGTTTGGGATAAGCACGCTCTGCTAATTCGTTATAAAAGCGGAATTGTTCATCTTCATCTGGAATTTTGTCGTTAGAAATAACTAAATGCTCTGTGCGGACAAGCCCAATTCCTTCGGCTCCAACAAGTATTGCAGCTTCAACATCTTTCGGGAAATCCACATTTGCCAGTAAAGTAATTTTTTTACCGTCTTTCGTCTCGGAATCCAATTTGATTAAATCGCCTAATTTTTTCTTGTGTTCATCTTCAGCGGCTTTCCTGGTGCGGTAACGTTCCAAATAGTTCTGGTCTGGATTAACGATAACAAAACCATTATAGCCATCAATAATTAATGTGTCGTTATCTTTTATTGTGCTTAAAGCGTTTTTTACATCAATAATTTCTGGAATACCAAAGGTTCGTGCTAAAATAGAGCTGTGCGAAGTAATACCACCAATTTCAGTTATAATACCACCAATTTTTAACTCATCAAACCTCAAAACCTCAGCTGGAAGAACAGATTGAGCAACAATGATTGTTCCTTCAGGAAAATTATAGACTAAGCATTTATTTTTCAATGCGGAGAGCAGGCGTTCTTTGATTTGGTCGAGCTCTGTTGCACGTTCACGAAGCAGCGCATCTTTTGCGGATTTGAAAAATATTCTTTGGTTATCAAACTCCTGAATAACAGCACTTTCCGCAGAATATCGGTCTTTTATTCTGCTTATAATTCCTTCTTGAATGTATGGGTCCTGAAGATATAAAATATTTGTTTCAATAATCGCAGTAACATTGGTTTTATCGTCTTTCATTCGGTTCAAAATGTCAGTGAACTCATCAACCAAACTTTTGACAGCAAATTCAAAGCGATTGATTTCTTCTTCAATTCTTTCGTTTTCGATTTTACTGCTTGGGATTACAATCGGTTCAGGTATGATTAAAGCAGCTTTACCCTGCTCTATGCCGGGTGAGGAGGCAACTCCTTTTAAGATTATATTGTTTTCCGCCATATATACGTTGTTTTTTAATTAATAAAACTATGCAAATTAAAAAAAATTTTGAAATATGTATGTTGAATTTTATTATTTTTGCAATATTATTATTAATTGAGATGTTATGTTAAGTCAAATCGCAATTCCGTTTAAAATTGAAGAAGTATTTCAAGGGTTTGTAGAAGCTACCGGTATATTGAGATATGCCGAAGATTTTATTATAATCGAATTTCAAACAAAAGACAGCATTTTTGGAGTTATTCAAAGCGATGTCAAATGTATTAAAATTCCTTTAGAATCCCTACTTCTCATCGAATTGAAGAAAAAAATGTTTTCAACCCGAATAATTATTAAAACTAATTCTCTTCATACTTTGAAAAAACTGAAAGGTTATACCAAGCCAGAATTAATTTTGGATATAAAGAAAGAATATCGCGATGAAGCACATCAATTCATCTCTCATATAAATTTGCTAAAAGCTGAAAACCTGCTTAAGAATGTTGAGAAAGAGATTTAAGAAGCGTATTTTTGTTAATGGATAGCGATATATTATATTTAAAAATTCTAAAAAATAAAAGGAGGAGAATATGTACACAACATATCAATTAAATACAGATGACTTAAATACTGACTTTATAGATATTCTGAAAGCAACATATAAAAATAAAAATATTGAAATTGCAGTATATTGCATAGATGAAACAGAATATCTTCTAAATTCACCCAGGAATAGAGAGATTCTTCTTCAAAGAGTTGATGACGTGAAACATAGAAAAAATATAATTACTCCAAATCAGGAAATATTTCAATGAGAGTAATTTCTTTTCATCAAGGTGCATTTGAAGACTTTAATAATTGGGCAAAAGAAAGTCCTGATATTTATGATAGAATTGTAAGGATTATTAAGGAAATTTCAAGAAACCCATTTGAAGGCATAGGTAAGCCAGAACCATTAAAGAATAATTTAAAGGGATTTTGGTCAAGACATATTAATAAGGAGCATAGAATCGTTTATGAAGTTAAAAAAGATGAAAAAATTATTATTGCTTGTAAAAATCATTATTAAGAATAATAAACCTATACCTAAAAAATTACAGAAATTTTGATTTTGTTTAAAAATTTAAGTAAATAAGAAGTATTAACATTGCGTACGAGTTTTATATTGGTAGAAAGAATAGATTAAAAAAGAGAAACTCTGTAGGAGTTTTATATTGGTAGAAATTATTTTTAATTAAAACTTACAAGTTAATTTCAAATACATATTCACAAATTACAATTCATCTTATATTCGCTGTTAAAAACCGCGACTATTTGCTGCAATCTGATTTTCGAGATGAAATATTTATGTATATTTCTGGTATTTTTAAAAATTTGAATCAAAAACTAATTTGTATCAATGGAATACCAAACCATATTCATATTTTATTTGGTTTAAATCCAGATTCCTCTATTTCAAATGTTGTTAGAGACGTAAAACGTTTTTCAACAAAATTCTAAATGAGAAGAGATATTTAAAAGGGAAGTTTGCTTGGCAGGAAGGATATGCTCCTTTTTCTTATTCTCGTTCTCAACGTGATAAAGTGATTAATTATATAAATAATCAGGAAAAACATCATAAAGTAAAAACATTTAAAGAGGAATACATAGAATTATCAGAAAAATTTGAAATTGAATATAAAAGTGAATATTTGTTTAATTGATTAGAAAACAAATAATATATAACAGCAATAATAATCATTTAAAATCTGATTTAACAATTTACGTCAAATATATTGAATTTATTATAATTAAAACAGGCGAAAATGTGGAAACTGTGTTGACTGCAACTTATAAAAATAATACTTTAGTATTAGATAAAGAATTACCTTTAGAGCAGCATTCAAGAATAAAAATTACAATTGATTTGCCTAAAAGTGATATTCAATATTCATTTCTTGAAAAAGCATCAGCACTTGATTTTGAAGCTTCTCCTGATTGGTCGGTAAAAGTTGATGAATATTTAAATGAGTAAAGTTTAACTTATATGTTTTCAAAAATATTCTTCCAATCCATCCTCCCATTCTAAAAATAATCTTTCTACTTTGTTTTATTTGAATTAAGTATTATTTTTGCAAATCATTTATTGAGAGTTCGTAAATAAATGAGTTTCCGTTTATCAAACAACAAAAACAAATACTTACAGGGTATAACATAAAAAAAACATTATTGAATAGTGAGGAATAGTTGTTATGGAAAAAATTTATCTTGATGTATGTTGTTTATGCAGGCAATTTGACGACCAAACGAATGTAAGAATTGCATTAGAATCTTATGCAATAACACAAATTCTTAGAACTATTGATATTTTGAAAAATGAATTGATAATTAGCGAGGCTATTTATTGGGAAATAAACAAAATTCCAGATATTTTTAAAAAGAATCAAATAATTGATACAATAAAACAGATAGTTCCTATTCAATTAATTAATGAATCTGTAATTAAAAGGGCAAAACAATTTGAAAATTTCGGATTCAAAGGATTTGATGCTATTCACATAGCTTTAGCTGAATTTGCAAAAGCAGATTATTTTTTAACTACTGATGATAAACTACAAAAGATTTACAATAGTAATAAAAACAAAATAAATATAAAAATTCTTAATCCAATAGATTATTTAAGGCGGTAAAAATGGAAACATTAAAAGAATTAACTCCAATTGAACTTCAAAAAAAGGGTTTGGAAGCACTTACTAAAGATTTAGGCATTTCAGGAGCAGTCCAATTTATAAAATTATACGCTCAAGGTTCTGGCGACTGGACAAAAGAAAGGTATAATATTGTTCCAGATTTATCTGTTGAAAGCATAGCTGATGAAATTATTTCTGCTAGAAAGAAATAAAATATATGTTTGCTAAATAAAGTAACTACTGCTTAGCCACAGAAATATTGTGTGAAAATAATCCAGTCATACGTAACATAATTCATAATCTAATATTCTTTAGTAATAAAGAGTTGTAAGATTCTTTACTGCTTTATAACTCCAATGGAGTTATGACTTTTTGTGGTGAACTTATTTTTAAAACAAATATTAAGTAAAACAGAAATTTTTTTTGTTAAAATAAATTTATTGAAAAATTAAATAGAATAATTGATGAATTACCAAATTCTGCAAAAATGTCGGTTTATATATATGCTTTATCTGTTAAAAATAAAGAGAAAAGTCAGAAAAAAGAACGAAGTTTTAAATTTGATTGGGTTGGTGGAATAGATGTGTTTTCTTCTGAATTTACTTCTGTATCTATAAAAACAAATTATGAAATAAAGAAACTTGATAATGATTATTTTGAAGATGAGTAAAGATTAACACCGTAGAAGTTAAATATTAGTAGGAAAAAAATTTAAATCAAAATCTATGCAAAAATCAATACAAACCATATTAAACAACCTTCGCCAACGCATTCTCATAATTGACGGTGCAATGGGAACTATGGTTCAGCAATATAAGCTAAGCGAAGAGGATTTTCGTGGCAGCTTGTTTCAGGATAGCAAAGTAAATCTAAAAGGAAATAATGATATTCTTGTGCTTACTCAACCTCATATCATTAAGGAAATACATAGCAAATACCTTGAAGCCGGTGCTGATATAATTGAAACCTGCTCTTTCAACTCAAACCGGATTTCCCAATCAGATTATGGATTAGAAAGTTATACATACAAACTAAATTTTGAAGCTACCCTAATAGCAAAAGAAGCTGCAAACGAATGGACAAACCGAACACCAGATAAGCCAAGGTATGTTGCCGGGTCAATTGGCCCAACAAACCAAACTGCTTCGATATCGTCAGATGTAGCAAATCCTGGCTTCCGTAGATTTTATTTCGATGATTTTGTAGAGGCATATCGCGAGCAGGCATTGGGTTTGATTGACGGTGGTGTGAATCTTCTTTTGGTTGAAACTATTTTCGATACATTAAACTGCAAAGCTGCCATTTTCGCAATTAATCAGGTTTTAAGAGAAAGAAATATCAGTTTGCCGATTATGATTTCTGTTACAATCAATGATAACAGCGGAAGAACTCTTACCGGTCAAACTCTTGAAGCATTTTGCATTTCTGTTGAAAACACTCCAAATCTGCTTTCAATTGGATTAAATTGCTCATTCGGTTCAACCCAGATGAGACCCTTTATTAAGGAATTATCAGGTATTTCAAACGTTTATACTTCACTTTATCCGAACGCCGGTCTTCCAAATTCATTTGGAGAATATGATGAAAGCACTGAATATTTTGCAAAAGCAATAAAAGAATATGCAGACGAAGGACTTTTAAATATTGTTGGTGGCTGCTGCGGAACTACACCGACTCATATAAAAGCAGTTGCTCAAATACTTGAAAATGCAAAGCCGAGACAAATTCCGGCTGATAAAAGCAAATACTTAAAACTCTGTGGATTAGAACCGCTTATCATTCGCCCTGAATCTAACTTTATAAATATTGGTGAGAGAACTAACGTTGCCGGCTCGCGAAAATTTGCAAAGATTATTAAAGAACCGAACTGGGAAGAAGCTGCCCGTATTGCTCGTCTCCAAATTGAAGCAGGTGCCTTGGCTATTGATGTAAATATGGACGAACCTTTGCTTGATGCAGTAAAAGCTGTAAGCAACTTTTTAAATTATATTGGCTCTGACCCGGATATTTCGCGTGTTCCAGTTATGCTTGATTCATCGAACTGGAATGTTATTGAAGCTGGTTTAAAGTGCTTGCAAGGAAAAGGCATAGTTAATTCAATATCATTGAAAGAAGGTGAAGAAAAATTTATTGAACTTGCAAAGAAATTAATGGAATATTGTGCAGCAGTCATTGTTATGGCATTCGACGAACAAGGGCAGGCAGTTACTTTTGAAAGAAAAATCGAAATACTTGAGCGTTCTTATAAAATACTAACTCAAAAAGTCGATTTTCCTGCACAAGACATAATTCTTGACGCAAATGTTTTAACAATCGCTACTGGCATTGAGGAACACTCTAATTATGCAAAAGATTTTATTGAAGCAGTTCGCTGGATAAAGTCAAATTTACCTTATGCTTCCACAAGTGCTGGAATTTCAAATATTTCCTTCGCCTTTCGTGGTAATGAAAACGTTAGAAGGGCAATGCACTCCGTTTTTCTCTACCATTCAATTAAAGCTGGCTTAGATATGGGAATTGTCAATCCCGCCCAGCTTGATGTATATGATGAAATTGACCCGATTTTACGTGATTTAATCGAAGATGTTATTTTCAATAGAAAAAGTGATGCAACTGAAAAATTAATTCATTTTGCCGAACAAAACAAACAAAAATCTGAAAAAGCAGAAAAAATTGAAGAGTGGCGTAATCTTCAAATAAATGAACGCATTGCTTACTCGCTTGTTCACTCAAATACTGACTTTCTGGAAATTGATTTGCTCGAAGCAATTAAAGAAATGGAACCCTTGAAAATAATTGAAGGTCCGTTAATGAACGGTATGAATAGAGTTGGGGAACTGTTTGGTACCGGGAAGATGTTTCTTCCTCAAGTCGTGAAAAGTGCAAGGGTTATGAAGCAAGCCGTTAATATACTTGAGCCGTATATTTCAAAATCAAATGATTCTCAGGAACATAAGTTCAACGGAAAAATTCTGCTTGCAACTGTAAAAGGTGATGTTCACGATATAGGAAAAAATATTGTTGGTCTGGTGCTTTCATGCAATAATTATCAAATAATTGACCTCGGCGTTATGGTGCCAACCGAAAAAATTGTTCAAAAAGCAATTGAAGAAAACGTAGATATAATCGGACTAAGCGGTCTTATCACTCCTTCGCTTGAAGAAATGATTCACGTCGCAGAAGAACTCGAAAAGCATAATTTGAAAATTCCTTTGCTTATTGGTGGTGCAACTACTTCAAGGATTCATACTGCCGTGAAAATAGCTCCAGCTTATTCTGCTCCGGTTATCCACGTTTTAGATGCATCGAAAAGCGTATCTGTAGTCAGCAATTTGTTAAACATTAATATTAAAGGTAATTACACTAATGAAATAAATCAAGAATACACTAAATTAAGAGAGAATTATCTGCAAAATAAGACTGAAAGGAATTTGATTTCTATATATGAGGCAAGGAAAAACAGAAAGAAATTTATTTGGAGCCAGCAAAAGATTTCTAAACCAAAAAAACTCGGTGTTACTGTATTAAACAATTTTTCTATCAATGAATTACGGAAATTTATCAATTGGACTGAATTTTTCTTGGCTTGGGAAATGAAAGGACGCTTTCCAAAAATATTTGAAAATGAAAAATATGGTGAGGAAGCTAAAAAGCTATTTAATGAAGCTAATGATTTGCTTGATTTGATTGTTGAAAAAGAACTTTTACAAGCAAACGCTGTTTTTGGTTTATTTCCTGCAAATTCCGTTGGCTTCGACGATATAGAAATTTATACAGAAAACAAAAATATTATAAATACATTTCATTTCTTGCGCCAACAAAATAAAAAGCCGGAAGGAACTCCAAATTACTCGCTTGCGGATTTCATTGCACCAAATACCAGCGGTTTTACTGATTATATCGGCTGTTTTGCATTAACAGCAGGTATTGGGGCAAAAGAGCTTTCAGATGAATTTTCTAAGAATAATGATGAATTTAAGTCAATTATGGTGAAAATTATAGCAGATAGATTAGCAGAAGCGTTTGCAGAACTCTTGCATTACAAGGTAAGAACGGAGTATTGGGAATATTCGGAAAATGAGGAATTGAAATTTGTTTGTCATTCTGAACGAAGTGAAGAATCTCACCACTCCTTGTTACCACAGCCCTCTGGATCCTTCGCTCCGCTCAGAATGACAAGCGAAAATCAACAAATCAACAAATCAACAAATCAACAAATCAACAACATAACAACCATTGATTTATCGTTTAACTACTCCGGTATTCGACCTGCTCACGGTTATCCAGCGTTGCCGGACCATACAGAAAAATCAATTATTTTTGAATTATTGGAAGCAGAAAAAAATATAGGGGTGAAGCTGACTGAGAGTTTAATGATGGTGCCGGCTGCTTCAATTTGCGGTTTATATTTTGCGCATAGTGAAGCTAAGTATGAACCAGTTGGAAAAATTGCCAAAGACCAGATATTAGATTATAAAAAGCGAAAAGGAATGAGTACTGAAGAAATTGAGAAATGGCTCTCACCTAATTTGGCTTACTGAAGTAAATTCAGAACTCCTTTCCCAATAACGAAAATAAAGGAGTTAGAAGATTTGTCTCCTTAAGAACAATTGGGCATATCATAAAGAAAAGGTGTCATTCCGATACGAAGTGAGGAATCTCAAAATCTGTGGTAGCAATGACTTGTGAGATTTCTCGCTGCGTTTGCCAATGACATCTTTTTTCAGTCATACTATCAACAAGTTG
>DAIOVK010000073.1:0-9982 GCA_036759045.1 Kapaibacterium sp. (SeqCode)
AATTGATTATCCACTTACAATCGGCTGTTTCCATTTGGACGCTGGGGTCTATCGTGGATTTTTCCATGGTGCAATTGATGACATTAGCATCTACAACAGAGCTTTGAATCCGGCTGAAATAGCACTACAATTTCTTGGAGATACAACTCTTTTTGCTCCAATTTTAATGTCTCCAATAAATAATGAAACAGATGTCCTCTTGAATCTACAACTTAACTGGTTCCCTGTAAATTATGCAACTGCTTATACTGTTCAGGTTTCAACTACTAATGATTTCAGTTCGCTTATTTTAGATGAAGAAACAAACGGAACAACAATAAATTTAAGCAATTTAGACGATGGAACGCTTTATTTTTGGCGCGTTTGTGCTTCTAATTTCTTTAAAACAAGTAATTGGAGTGAGGTTTGGAGCTTTAGAACGGAATATCAGCAACAAATTATCTTTTTAAATAATGGATGGAATACTATTTCAAGCTTTTTTCTTCCAGAAACTCCGAATATGTTCGATATTTTTGCTGAAATTTCTTCAAATATAAGAATTGTGAAAAACGATGTAGGTGAACTATTCGTTCCTGAATGGGGAATTAATACTATAGGAAATTGGAATCCATCAAAAGGATATTTAGTTTATACAATTAATCAATCATTGTTAACAATTGAAGGGTTACCAATCAATCCATCTGATTATCCAATTAATTTAAATGCAGGGTGGCAGCTTGTTTCTTATTTAAGAAATTCTCCAATGTCAGCACCAACAGCACTTAGTTCAATAGTCAATAGTTTGATTTTTGCAAAAAATAATGGTGGATTTATCTATCATCCCATATATGGCATTAACACTCTTGGCGATTTTATTCCCGGACAAGGTTATTGGCTCTATATGTCTGCTCCAGCAGTTTTGATTTATCCGGGAAATTAGCTGTTGGCTAACGGCTTTCAGCTGTCGGCCTTTAAAATTATTGTAGGGAACAGGCATACCAGTTCCCTACTTTTTTTTGTTCTTTTCCAATGCAAATCAATAGTGTGCATTTAGTTCTCTCCAGATATCCAACATCTCCCAGATGTTGGATATCTTTTCGTTTTCTACAGAAGCCATACGAGCAACAAGTTGATAGAATAACAAAAATATTATTGCTTTCGTAAAGTTTATCGGGCTTTGCGAAAGTTTGGACTATTTAAGCGAATTTATTGCTTAATTAAGATAAGCAAAATGACATATTATCAGATTAAATTAAGGGAAATCAATATCAAACACAAATATCATAATTTTTTATTAAAAATAAAACGTTTTTTATATTTTTGTTTAAATAGAATTAGCAATTAAATATAATTTAAATAAGAATAAAATGCTTGATATTCAAAACACAGAAACCGCCGGAGTAAAAACTCTTAAACTAATTGGCAGGATTGACGGAATCAGCAGCCCTATGCTGGATAAAAGTATAAAAGATTTGGCAATTTCCGGCGAAAGGCAGTTGATTACTGATTTGCAGGATGTTAATTATATAAGCAGTGCCGGACTTCGGGTTTTCTTAACAGCTCAGCAGGTAATGACAAAAGCTGGTGGCGAGCTTATGCTTTACAATTTAAACGAGCAAATTCTGAGTATTTTTAAAACTGCCGGTTTTACACGAATTTTTAAAATTATTCACGATATTAGTGAAATTTCTGCTTTAAATGGAGTTTCAAATGAAGAAGAACAACAAATATCAAACGAAATCATTAATAATATTAGTTTTAAAATTTTAAAAACAAATGCAAAGCCATCAGAAACCAAAAAATTTGGCAATTTCGAAAAACTATCAAAAAGCGAATACTCTGAAGCCGATGTCGTTACTCTTGCTCCAAAAGAATTGAAATACGGCATTGGGCTTGGTGCTTTGGGCGATGGATACACTGATTTTAAAGATTATTTTGGTGAAACTGCCGTTATTAACTGCGATTTCTTTGTTTATCCTGCTGTAAAAAAACAAGCTGTAGATTATATAATTCCGCCACCAGATTTTTCTTTCATAAAATATCAATTTCTGAATTTTCTGGGATTTAAGGGAGATTTTAAATATATAATTAATTTTGAAGGAGTAAATGGCTTCGTAAATTCCAATGATTTATTTCAGTCAATATTAAAACTAAATAACAGCAAGCTTTATGGCATAGTGTTTTTTGCTGAAAGCAAGGGATTATGGGGAATGAATCTTAAACAGGTACCAATTGTCGACAATAAATCCGGAATTGAAGATTCAATTTTTTCAGAACAGAATTTTCCAAACTGGCTAAATTTCCCTGTTGAAGCATCGGATTTTAACAGTATAATTGTAGGAACTGGTTTCATACATAATTTTACTGAACTGCCCGTAAGTTTAAAAGACTATTTTGCATCTAATTCCAACTGGCATATTCATACCGCAGTTTTTGAAAAAGGAATTATTAACAGAAACATAGAAAATTTTAATGAAGAATTGAATAGAATATTAACGGAGCTTGAGCCACAAAAAGTAGTTCATTTGCTTGGTCGTTCTGTTCTTAGTAGTGGTTGTATCGGATTAATTGAATTGGAGGTTTAAATGGAACTTTGGCTCGGAGCTTTGAATTTAGGGTTGCTATACGCTTTTCTCGCTTACGGTTCTCTACTTACTTTTAGAATATTAGATTTTTCTGATATTACGGTAGATGGAAGTTTTACTACCGGTGCTGCTGTTTCTGCAATTCTTATTACATCTGGAATGAATCCCATTTCTGCTTTGTTAATTGCATTCATTTGCGGGGCCATTGCTGGTGCTATAACCGGTATTATCCATACTAGACTAAAAATAAACGGCTTGCTTGCCGGTATTATCGTAATGGTTGGGCTTTATTCTATTAATCTTCATATTATGGGAAAATCCAATGTTCCTTTGCTTAACGAACGAACGATTATTGAAATATTTGCAACGCTAAATCCCGGTATTGCATCAGAACTTTGGTATTTGATTTGTTTTTTGCCAATAATGGCGATTTTTTGGTTTTTGCTCTCACTTTTCTTTAAAACAGATTTAGGAATTGCAATTCGCTCTGCCGGAACAAATCCCGAAATGTCGAAAGCTGCCGGCATCAACGTAAATTCAATAAAAATCTGGTGCATTGCTGCTGCTAACGGACTAGTCGGTCTTTCCGGCGGACTTGTTGCCCAGTATCAGGGCTTTGCTGATATTGGAATGGGGATTGGAACTTTGATAATTGGTCTTGCTTCTGTGATTATTGGTGAATCTATTCTTCCAAGTAGAAATGTGTTTGTGATATTTCTTGCTGCCGTGATTGGCTCTACTATTTATCGCCTGATGATTGCCCTCGCTCTTTATTTCGGTATGAATCCTATTGATTTGAAATTACTTACAGCAGTGTTTGTATTGCTGACTTTAATTTTAACAAAAATAGCAAACGACAGAAAAGAAAATAAAAACAAGCAGCGAATAGGATTTTTTGGAATTATTAGAAAATATAGAATTTGGTTTTCTATAGCTGGTATTGCTATCATAGCTGCTACTATACTGCATTTCGTCTTTAATACAAATCAATCAGGCAATTTAGATAAGTATTATAAAATTGGGGTTCTTCAACTTGTTGATAATGGTTTGCTTAACGTTACAAGAGATAGTTTCGATAAGGAAATGAAGAAATTAGGTTACGTTTCCGGTGAGAATTGCTTGATAGATTTTCAAAATGCCAATGGCGATATTTCAATAGTAAATTCAGTATTAGACAACTTTGTAATGAAAAAATATGATGCAATAGTTACGATTTCGACTCAAGTAACGCAGGCAGCTATAAATAAAATCAAAGATGTGCCAATCGTTTTTTCAACTGTCGCCAATCCATTTATAATAAAAGCTGGAAATTCTGATTCAGACCATTTGCCAAACGTAACAGGAGTTTATGGCTCTGTAAATATGGATTCCGCACTATACTGGATAAACAAAGTATTACCGGTTGAAACATCTGATAAGTTTAAAATTGGAGTTGTTTGGGACCCATCTCAGGCAAATTCAGAATTTAACGTAGAAAACCTCAAAAAATCAATAGCAAAATTACCAAATATTGAATTTACAGGCGCTAATGTTACAAGTTCTGCCGATGTTTTTCAATCAGCTTCGTCACTTGTAGCTAAAGATATAGATATGTTCTTTTTAGTGCCGGATAATACTGTCTATTCAGCTTTTGATGCTGTTGTTTCTGCTGCAAAAAGCAAGAATATTCCAATTTTTATTTCCGATATTGAAAGAATTGCCGATGGTGCTTTAATGGCTTATGGTTACGATTACACATCAAGCGGAATTCAAGCAGCTAACATTGTCCATAGAATTTTTAATGGTGAAAATCCAAAAGACATTCCTTTTGAAATATACAACCATACAGTTGTTGGCGTTAATATGAAAGCAGCAAAATCACTAAATATTAAAGTGCCAAACAATGTGCTTTCAAAGGCAGAAAAAATTGTAACAATGGACCCAGTAAAAGTTGATAAGAAGAAAGTGATTGGTGTAATTCAATTTAGTATGGAACCAAATGTAGAAATTTGCAAAAAGGGAATTCTGCTTGGACTTCAGAATAATGGTTATGTCGAAGGCGAAAATGTTGAATTTATTTATAAAAATGCTCAAGCTGATTTCGCAATGATAAGTTCAATAGCTCAGGACTTAATCCGCAGAGGAGTTGATGTAATCGTTCCGCTTTCTACTCCTGTGGTTCAGGCAACGGTGCAAGCTGCTGCTAATTCCAAAACAACTGTTGTTTATACTTATATTTTTGACCCATACAGTAGTGGATTAGGCACAGCACCAGACAAGCACATTCCTAATGCAACAGGTGTGGCTTGTTTTCCACCTTACGAAAAAATATTAGATTTGATTAAGGAAATGTTTCCGCAAAGGAAAAATGTAGGTATTGTTTGGAACAGCTCTGAATCTAACTCTGTTTCAGTTGTTACTAAAATTAAAGAGTATGCAAAACAAGTTGGATTAAATATAATAGATGCAACAGTAACCAATCCAGCAGAAATTCTGGAAGCTTCCCGTTCAATAATTTCAAAAGGAGCAGATGTTTTCTTGGGTCCCGGCGATAACACGCTTAATGTTAGTTTCGATAGCTTTGTAAAAGTTGCAAATGAGAATAAAGTTCCTATTTTTACTTTCGATGCTGAATTGATTGAAAATGGTGCAACTATTGGATTAGGACCGGATTATTTTCAAACTGGTTTCGATGGTGGTGTTTATCTATCAAGAGTGTTTAACGGAGAAAGCACTGCTAAAATTCCAATTATGCAAACTAAAGAAACACTGCTTTATATAAATTTGAAAGCTGCTCAAACTTACGACTTTAAAATTGATAATAAATTTATAAATCAGGCAGATAAAGTGATTAAGTAGCTTTTTTGAAAAATAATTAAAATTCATTTTCTCTCCTTCCCAAGTTTAACTTGGGAAGGAGAATTTCTTAAAACCAGATATTCCATATTTGAGAAAATATGGAATATCTTCTTTTTACTTAGCCACTAGCTTTAGCTAGTGGTGAGAAAATAACATATCTCCTGCAAATTCAATCCACGAGCTAAAGCTCGTGGCTATTCATTTTTATTCAAATCCGTTAGGATTGTTATCTTAGTAGCAAAAATATTAAAAAGAACGAATGAACTCTGTAGGAGTGATATCATCTCTTCGAGATTTTCAATGTTTGTGCGTTTTCATTTCTATTACGATAGCGCAACTACGTTGCAATTTTTTGTCATGCTATCAACTTGTTGATAGTATGACTGGAAAATCACTTCCAAATAAGCTAATAAGGTTTTTCAATCTATGGTGTCATTCTTCTACTAAGGTTTAATATTGAAATTAGGTTATATTTTTTAGAAAGAAACCTTATTTTTCTTTTTAACCTTAGTAGAAAAAAACAAAAAAAATAATTGACCTTATTAGCTTATTACTCTTCTTTCAGTCATGCTATCAACTTGTTGATGGTATGACTTGATAAATTGTTTCGCTTTTTGCGAATTCTCTGATTGCATTTGCTCTATGGCTGATTTTATTCTTTTCTTCGCCAGACATTTCGGCAAAAGTATTTTCGTGCCCATCTGGAATAAATATTGAATCGTAACCAAAGCCATTTCCTCCTCTTTCTTCAAGAATAATCTTTCCTTCACACGTTCCTTCAAAGTAAAATGTTTCTTTTCCATTATAATAACAAATAATTGTCCTAAATCTCGCAGTGAAATTCTCCAGATTAGATTTTTCGAGTAAAGAAATTACTTTTTTACGATTATTTTTGTCGCTTCTTGGTTCACCGGCAAAAACAGCAGAATCCACACCGGGCAATCTACCCAGTTCATCTATCTCCAAGCCGGAATCGTCTGCAATTGTTGGAATTTTGGTTATTTGATAAAGCGCGTTTGCTTTTAAAAAAGCGTTCTCTTTGAATGTCTTTCCAGTTTCTTCAATTTCAATTTTATTGTTTAAAACATCGTTAATCATCAGAAGTTTGATATTTTCAATATTATACTCATCAAAAATCTGCAAAAACTCTCTTTTCTTATGTTCGTTATTTGTTGCGAGCAGCAATGTCATTTTGTTCGTATTCCTTAATAAGTAGTTGAATAGCAGCACTCGGAGTAATAGCTCCATTAATAATTGATGTTTCAATAGAAGGAATGATATTCTTTATTCGTTCCGAATTAAAAAAGCGGTTTTTCAAATACTCATCAATCATAGAATTGAGCCAGTCGAGTTTTTGCTCATTACGTCTTGTGCTGAATACTTTTGATTTAGTAGTATTCTCAATAAAATCTTTAATGCAGCTCCAGACATCTTCTAATCCCTTTTCTTCAATGCTGCTAGCTAAAAGGACTGGAGTCTGCCAGCCATCAGTAGCAGGTAAGATATAATGTAAAGCGTTTTGGTATTGTGCTTTTGTAAGATTAGCCATATTCAAATTGCTACCATCTGCTTTATTTATGAGGATACCATCAGCTAATTCCACAGCACCTTTTTTTATTCCCTGCAATTCGTCTCCGGCACCGGGCTGAAGCAGAAGCAGGAAAAAATCAGTCATAGAGCGTGCTGTAACTTCGCTTTGTCCTACTCCTACAGTTTCTACCAGAATTGTATCGAAGCCGGCTGCTTCACACAAAAGCATTGTTTCTCTTGTTTTCCTGTTTACTCCTCCTAAAGTTCCGGCAGATGGAGAAGGGCGGATATAAGCATTATCGTTATTTGCAAGGTCTTCCATTCTGGTTTTATCTCCGAGGACAGAGCCACGGCTTCTTATGCTGCTGGGGTCAATTGCGAGAACAGCAACTTTGTGTCCCTCATTGCATAGATAAGTTCCAAAAGAATTTATGAACGTGCTTTTTCCAACTCCGGGCGAGCCGGTTATTGCTATTCTTATTGAATTTCCAGTCAATGGAAGCAAAGAACGCAATACTTTCTGTCCTAAATTAAAATGGTTTAATGAATTACTTTCAATTAGAGTTATTGCCTGAGCAAGCACAACCCTATCACCATTTTTCACTCCATTTATATATTCTTCTACTGTCAATTTTATATTCTTTAATTAATCCTCATTCAATTTATTATTTGAATTTTAAAAAGACAAAATTAAAAAAATATTGAATTATTAACAAACTTTGAATTTAAAGGAATTTTTTTCATTTAAAATATTTTTCTTATTTTGTATTTTTAACTAGATATAAGTTATAAAAATTGAAAGAAATATTATGAAAATGCTTTTTATTCTGCTTGCTTTCTTTTTTGCTTCTGTTGTTTATTCTCAGAGTCCAAGATTTCAACCGGAACCACCTGACTACGATTTAATTGAAAAAGAAATTAAAGATGAAAAGTCAAAATTCTTTTATCCTGTTTTAATGGAAAGATATAAGAATAGTGATACTACATTAACTATAGAAGAATACAAGTATTTGTATTATGGATATATTTATCAGCCAAAATATAACCCATATTGGCATTGTGAGAATATTGAAAAATTGATAGAATATGATAAAAAAGAAGATTTGACTGAGGAAGACAAAGATGTAATTATAAAATTAGCAATGGAATGTATTGAAGAATTTCCTTTTGATATAATGCAAATGAATGTGATTCGCAATATTTATTATCTCAATGGAGATGAAAAAAATGCTTATATTTGGTCAATGAAGACTCAAAATATAATTCACACAATTCTTTCTACTGGTAGTGGTTTAAATAAAGAAGAAGCGTGGCATGTCATTATTACTGAGCATGAATATGAAATTATCGGAAGTTTAGGATTTGAAGCAGCTAGACAAGCTTTGGAGCAGCCATACTACGATATGATAAATTTAGAAAAAAATGATACTGAAATTAAAGCATTTTACTTCAACGTTCAAAAAATTATGGAAGCAAATTCCAAGATGTTTAATAAATAATACAATTTTCAGTATTAAGTGGTATTATGTCATTCTGACGGAAGTCAGAATCCATCTTGAACTCCTTCCCAAATTGTATTTGGGAAGGAGTGGGGAAAATGTAATAAATCAATCTTCCTAAATAAGCTAATAAGGTTATTTCAAACGGGCAATCATTTTTCTACTAAGGTTAATTATGGAAATAAGGTTTAAGATTTCTAATAAAAACTTTTGTTATCGAAACTGTTTTCTTTAAAAAATAAAAAACCTTATTTTACATTATTAACCTTAGTAGCAAATAAACACAATATCGCATTTAACCTTATTACCTTATTTCTCTTTTCCAGTCATCTCATCATCAAGCTGCGAGTATGACTTTTCCTTTACTTTCGCACGTGTTTCTTAACTTTGCGAAAGTTACCAATTCAAAAAAATTAAAAAAATAAATTTTTGTTAAAAATTATCGAAATAAATTATTAATTTAATCAATATGGTAATGATTATTTTAAAAATTAAAAATTAAAAAAATTAAGGTTTAATTATGAAAAAAATACTGAGAAATCAAATAATTCTGTTTTTAACAATAATTTATATAAACTCTTTTTTCGTATCCTGCCAAAAGCAAAAATATGATGTAAAAGAAGAGTTAATTAATAAAATTGATACATTGCTAACCGATGAAAATTTGAATTATTTAATAAATACTCAGGATTTTATGGAGTATTTCACTTTGATGAAGAAGCAGAATGCTATTTATATTGATTCTTTAGCAAAACCATCTCAATTTGAGCGTGCTTCTTCAAGAAAAACTATGCTACTTCGGTTTGGTGTGCTTTGCTCTGATATTGCTTATTCAAGAATCGTTGGGAAAAAAACTCAATTACCTGAATACGACAAGCTCTTCCAAAAATATGTAAATGATTTAAATATTTCATCTTTTTTCAGATTAGAGTATGAAAGTTATTTTAATTCTTTATTAAATCAAGAAATAACAGATTCTCTCTTTGTTGGGTTAGTAAAAAAGTACCGAGATGATAGGAAACAGATGATTGATAAAGCAAAAATGATTGATTTGGATTTCCTCGTTTATTATACTCTGGGAGCTGCTTTAGAACAAAGTTTTTTAACTGTAAAATCTATTCTTGCAGATAATTCAAATAAGTATTTGGCTGAAATCAATAAGCATAATAAACTATTCGATAAAACCAATACCTTTTCTACTTGGAAATTCTTAAAAATTACAAATGAATTTGTTACTGATAATCCCAATTTTATTGAATTTAAAAATGAAATTAATAAAGCAAAAAGCATTTATGAAATTATTCTTGACCGGATTGAAAATGGTAAGGATTTTACAATGCAAGATATAGAAGATTTAGAAAAACTTATTTCATTGCGTAGAAAAGAGATTTTAAATTAATATCTCACCTTACTCATTCCCCTCTTGAGAGGGGCAGGGGTGATACGTTCTTTTATTTTATACTACAATTCCAATTCCCCTCTTGAGAGTGGACAAAGGGGTGTGTTCTTGCTTACTTTTAATATCTGAAGTAATTTCAAAGAGATAAACTA
>DAIOVK010000074.1:0-9899 GCA_036759045.1 Kapaibacterium sp. (SeqCode)
TATTAGAATAACTCCCAAATTTATTTGGGAGTTATATGTTTGCAGTTTTATTAAACTATATTTTTTAAAATATCGAACTTCCTTAATTGCGAAAAAGAAACTACGAAGAGTCTGGAGTTCTTAATTTTGTTTGTAGCTTATTCTACGATATGTCATTTCTATTTAAATAAAGAACATCCTTTATTGTGGGGTTCAAAATGATAAGCATGTGAAAAATAAACAAGAGGAATCAGGGATACTAAAATAAAAAAGCGAATAATATTTTCTTTATTCGCTTAAGTACCGGAGGACGGAGTTGAACCGCCGACACACGGATTATGATTCCGTTGCTCTAACCAACTGAGCTACTCCGGCATAAGTTAGAATACAAAATTACTAATTTTTTTAATATTATAAAAATATTTTTATTCATATTTTCCTAATCATTTTAAAATAATTGCATAAATCAATAGTTATTAGTAATTTGCATTTTGTATAAATTGTATTAAAAACTTATAAGATGACTTTTGTTTTAAGTATAATATTTTTAACCTCAACTCTCGCAGCTTTTCAGGTTTTTACTATAGGAACTTATGGAGTAGCTCCAGCTATTATTATGTTAGCATTTTTTTATGCCTATATTTTGAAAAGAATTATTTGGAATGGAGATAAACTTCACTACCAACCAAGTATTAGTTTAATTTTACTTATCATTATTATCTCTATTGTTCTAATTTCTGGTATAACTCCATTAATCGGTGTGAATAAATACGAAATCTCCCAGTTTTTTAAAACATCATTTCATTTTCTTTTCCTGACAACATTTACGTTAATCTGTGCTTTTTATAGGATTGAAAATTTTAGGTGGCGAACTGTCATAAGAGTGTTTTTAGTATTTAGTATTTTTATAAATATTTATGGAATATATCAGGTAGTTGCACGAGCATTTGATTTGCCATTTGCATGGATTGAACTTTCTAACGAATCTTTAACAGCAAGAGGAACAGCTGTAGGATTTGACCCTTATAAACAACTTGCTTTGCAATTTGAAAATTTTTACAGAGCAACTTCAATTTTTTCAGAACCTTCTTTTTACGCCTCTTATAACATAATTGTAATGATATTTCTAATAATTCCTCTTTTAAAAACTAAAACTGGTTTTATTAAATCAAATGCATTAAAGATTTTTATTCTAATTTTTACTGTTGCTGCATTATTCCTTACGTTTTCTCTCACCGGATTATTAAGCTTTTTACTCTTAACTTTTACGGTATTTTTAATTGAAAGGTCTAAACGACTTAAATATTTTATTTACTTTTTAGCCGGAACTGTATTTGTAATTCTTATTACAGATTCGCTGGTAAAAAATGTAACTGAGATAAGCGTTGCCAATCTTTTTATAGATAGAATAGAAAGAATTTCCAAATCAAGCAAAATTGGTAACGAAAGTATGAATGGTGAATCAGTAAACGTAAGGGTAGATTATCAACAGCAAGCTTATAATATTTGGCAGCAATATCCTATTTTAGGTTGCGGAATTGGATTAGTCGGTTACAATAAAAAAGTTGATCTAAAATTTGCTGATACAGCTTTAACCCAAGTTCTGGCTGAAACCGGAGCAATAGGTACTTTCTTTTATTTAGCATTTTTCGCTGTTACATTTTTCCTTGTTTTAAAGCTAAACATATTTTGCAACAAAAGTTATATACTTAATGATGTTGATAAATGTCTGGCTGCCTGCTGCCTTTATTTATTTGTTCATTTAACTGTTATTAATTTTATTACTGCAAACAATTTAATAACTCCAATTTCATGGCTTTACATTGGCTTTATCTTTTCCATAATGAACAATACATACAGCAAGTTAGGATATAAATTTTCAATTATTGAAGTTTTTCCAAAAGGAATAAAAAACAAACTTATCGGAGCAATCAGTCAATGAATACTCCGCTTGAAATAGGTGCTGGCACTAATGCAATAACAAATCAGTTCCAAAAGAAATATGAAATGTATCGGCCTAGCTCTGTTTCAAAAAATAAAAATATTCAACTAAGGCAAGGCGAGATTGTTCAAGGAAAAATTTTAAAAATATATTCACAAAAAGAAGCAGAAGTTCGCCTTCCTATTGGTGATTTAAAAGCTGAATTTTCCGGAAAACTTAAACCCGGCGACACACTTTTCTTTAAAGTTGATTCGGTTTCACCTTCTTTAGTTCTAAAGATTTATGCTGTTTCTCAAAAAATTGCAGGGCGAATTCTTGATAACAAAGAAATATTAAGGATTTTAGATTTACCTGATGAAGATATTTTTAATGAAATCATAGAATTTTCTAAAAGCAAAAATTTAGTTATTTCTAAAATTGATGTCCTTAATGTTTATAACGGTTTGAAATTAATTGATAGTAAGAGCTTTGAAAACCTAACTTTATCTGATATTTTTAAAATTATTTCCTTTTTCATTGATTATTCTATTGAATTAAACAACAATTCATTCGAAAAATTAAAAGGAAATATTCTCGGCGCCAAATTCCTTGAAGAAAGAATTGAAAAACTCGTTGAATTTTTAAATACTCTTCCTAAAACAAAAGCAATAGAAAGCATTTTTAATTTTTTTGAAAAACTTGAACAATCCTCAAATTCAGAAAAAATCCTCTTTTTCAACATTAATTCCAAAGAAACGAACTTTTATAGCTTACTGACTGACTTGTTTGAAAAAAGCGGTTTACCTCCAATCCAAGAGCAATTACTGCAAAACTCTGTAAAACCTTTGCTAAATGCGATTGAAGGACAGCTTATTTTAAACCTATATGCTGCTTTGAACTATACTCCTTTTTTCTTCCTTATTCCATATCTTGATAAAAAAAAGTGGCGTTTTTACCAGTTAATTTTAAAGAAAAGAAAGAGTAAAAATAACAATAAGACAAGTGCCTTTAATTTTAAAATCTCATTAAATAGTGGGCATTATGATAGTACAACTATAAAAGGTGAAGACATTGAAAGCATTTTAGATTTGGAAATTTTTGCAGAATCACCGGAATTTAGAAGTATATTAAATGAAAATCTTGAAGAGTTAAAAAGATTAATAATTAAGAATAATTTCCTTCCAAATAAAATCGAATTTTTGCAGAATGATGAATTTAAATTAAATATAGCAAACGATTTATCAGAACCAACAAAAAGCAACATTTCAGTAGTTGTGTAATTCCTTTCAAAGAAATAATTAAAATTTATTCTAAATGAAATCTTGAATTGCCTTTCATAATCTTTCCCTGCATAATCATATCAATAACCTGAAAACCGGATTGCATACAGGGCCAGATGCCATGCGAAAATTTTGGTTGATAAAGATTCTTTATTGGTGTTCTCATTTTCAGTCTGTTCCTGCCAAAGTTATCCGGATATGGCGACATATCGTAGTTTGAGCCGGTAGGAGAGCCGGAATAACGGGCATAAGTTGCCGGAGTTGCAATATCCTTTGTAATAATATTTTCACTCAGGTCTTTAATAAGATACTTTTCAACAAGATTGATTACTTCATTGGAAATACGATTTTTCTCATCAAAATAGAGTTTGTAGTCATTTTCTCTTAAATCGCTCCAGTTGCCAATTGAAACTGGAATTAATCTTATTATTAAGTTAGGTTTGCCACCAATAATAAGCGAAGGACTGATTACTGCTATATGAAAACAACTGTTGTCAATTTCGAATAAACCTTTGTCGAATTTTTGAAAGAGTTTTTCAAAAGCACCATTTCCGGTAGTTATAACATTATAACCTGAAGCCAGTCCAAATCTACTTAAATCAAATTCATTTTTTAGCCCCAAGCATATTGTAAAGGAACTTGGTGACATTTTTATTTCTTCAACTTTTTTAAAATACTTGCTGTCAATTTTTTCCAATATTTCAGTCCCAACAAGTTTTTTCATAGCAATTTTAGCATCAATTGTAGTAACAACATTTTCAGAATAAATATCCGTTCCATCGGAAGTTTTTATTCCTTTAACCTTGTTTTTTTCAATTAAAATTTTTTGCACTTCTGTATTAAACAGGATTTTTCCACCAAGTTCTTCATATCTCTTTTTTAAAGATAAAGGAAGTTCAATGAATCCTTTTTTAGGTCTGAAAGCTGCATCAACAGAAGTATTTAATGCACCAACGACCATTAAAGCAGCAGCTCTTTTAGCAGGTAATCCACTGAAAGCAGCAAAAATTTCTAATATTTCCCTTATTTGCTCATTCTTTATGTTATATTTATCTAATAGTTCGCTGAAAGTTTTATTGCTGTTCTTTATAATTAATGGACATTTTTTTATAATTTGTAAGAGTTGGAAAAAATTTGGCTCTACTTTTAAATGATTCAGTTCAAAATACATTTTTCTAATATGACTCAGCAATTCATTAACGTTTTGAAAATCCTCACCAGCATAATTCAATAGGAATTTTTTAAAATGAGCAAAGCCAGCAGGTATTTTGAAAATTTCCTTTTGCCCTGTATTTGGATTGATTTTGTAGATATTGCAATAGTTAGTGCCGAATTTGATTAAATCAAGATTAATTCCAAGATACTTAAAAATATCGTCAGGGTCTGGAATTATTTGAGAAGTGTCAAAAAGGAAACCATCTCTTTTGAAAGAAGTAACGAATCCGCCGGGTATTCTGTTCTTTTCAATAATCAAAACCGGCTTTTGGGTAACATCATTGTTTAATGCCCAGACAATGCCGGAGGTAAGACCGGTAACACCAGCCCCAATGATAATCAAGCTGTAATCAGAAGAATTATTTTTCATTTGATTAAAATTTGCACTCCTTCCCAAGTTGAACTTGGAAAGGAGGGAAAAAATGTAGATACACAGCATGCTGTGTATCTACATTTGTTAAAAAAAGTATAGATATGCTAAACTTTCAAAGTGTGGCATTTCTGCTCAAGTTTCACTATTTTCCAGTTCAACCTCTTCACCATTAGTAATGCTTATATTGCTACGTTTCTTCGGCTTTTTTGTTCCATAAAGCACATATTGTTTGTATCTAGCCGGATTTTTACGGGCAAAAACTTTTTTACCAATTTCGCAATACATTGAAATTAATTTATAAATTTCATTGCCTTTGCTAATCCTTTCATAAGTTTTATCTTCGCGGTTTTTCTTTGCATCTGCAATGCTTTTAAAGGAATGTTCAAACTGCAAATTCAAATTATTCAAATCATCTAAAAGTGTTTGAGTTAAACCAAATTCTTCCAGTTCAGTTAAAAATTCAGTCATAAACGAATGAACATCTCTTGCCTTAACGAGCAAATGATTATCGTTTAAAACAGTCAGACTTGATGCGGCAAGACGCTTATAGTTCGTAGATTTTTTACCCCATTTCATCTCAGCCCGCAAATTCATACTTCTTAACATTTCAAGTAATGATGAACGAAGCTTGTTTTTGTTATCATTTTCGCCGAAAATATAAGCAATATAGACTACATCATCTAAAAATACTTCAAATTCATTACCTAACGCTTCTAATTCTGCAATTTTTTGTTCATTTATGCCAAAAGGAGTTAGTTCTGAAATATCTTCTGTTAAAGTATTACAAAAATTTGATGTGAACATACATAATGCAGCATCAGACATATTATAAGTTCTGTATATACGATTCATTATAGTTATATAATAATAGTTTATAATAATTTTATTATATTATATATTTGTAAATTAATAAATATTTTTTTAAAAATAATACAAATTTATTATAAAATAATAATAATTTTTATTGAGAAGATATTTTGTTATTTTAAAATACAATCTTCTCACAATGAAATGTAATCTTCTCACAAAGAAATATAATCTTCTCATAATAGAATACATTCTTCTCATTATAAAATATAATCTTCTCACAAAGTAATATAATCTTTTTATAATAAAATATAATCTTCTCACAAAGTAATGCAATCTTCTTATAATAAAATATAATCTTCTCACAAAGTAATGCAATCTTCTCATAATAAAAAATTATCTTCTCACTATAAAAAGTATTTAATTTTTATGTTGAGTTTGTTTATTACAATTTTCTTTTGTCTTGTTTATAATTTTTACCTGTTTTTGTTTCAGAAAGTAAACGTTATTTATGGCAAGACGATTGTTTACTACCTGCAAGGATTATATAACTGGACAGTATTTAATTGTTGATGGGGGTTATTCATTAAGTATCGAGAATTAGAAATTTTTTTTTAAAGTCGATTTCACCAGCATTATTCATAAATTAAGAATAAATATTTTATACCAAACCGCTATATAATCTGTCATTCTGAACGAAGTGAAGAATCTCAAACTCTGTAATAGCAATGACTTGTGAGATTCTTCGCTACGCTTCAGAATGACAAGACTGCGAAATAAGAAACTACGAGGAGTCAGGAGTTCTGAATTTAAAAATAAATCAAGTTAAATTATTACCTGAGTAGCAAAAGCTTTCCACTCTCAAACTTTTCACCAATTTGTATTCTATAAAAATACAATCCTTCCTGTAATTGAGAAGAAGCAATATTTTGATTAAATGTAGTATTGTAAATACCAGCTTCCAGCCATTTGTCAACAAGGGTTGTTACTTTTTCACCAATTGAATTGAAAATATCAATTTTTACTTGATTTGCAGAAGGTAATTCATATCTTATATTTGTTGATTGTGAAAAAGGATTTGGGTATGCAGTAACCGAATAATTATCTTGTTGTTTTGCATTTTCATCTACTGAAACAAAAATTGATGTCCAATTGATTTCAACTCTATAACCAGTAAAAGAATACTCTTTGCCTTTAGTATCATAAAAAATAACACTGCCATTCATTTGATACCATTGATAGTTTGACCAATGGTTAGATGAAAATAAAATCAGATTTCCGTTTAAGTCGTATAAGTAATCTTTTTTTGAGCTATTTATCCAACGTTCTCCGTTCCAATTCTCATCTAACATCATTAATAATTTACTCATTGAGTCATAGCTATAACTAATACGTTGACATTTCAACCACTGTTCGTTGCTCCATTTTTCATCTATAAAAGATAATTTATTTCCTATTGAATCATAGTTATAACTATAATGGGATTTATTAACCCACTGTTCATTTTCCCATCCTTCACTTAAATAAGTCAATTGATTACCCATTGAGTCATAAGTATAACTTAAACGGTATTCATTAGTCCAATGTTCGTTTTCCCAATTTTCTTTTAATTCAGTCAATAGGTTCCCCGATAAATCATAACTATAGTTAATAAAATATTCATTAACCCACTGTTCATTTCTCCAAAATTCAGCAAAAGAAGTCAGTTGATTATTGTTCAAATCATAACTATTGTTTAATCTAAAGATTTTTTTCCATTGTTCGTTTTCCCAATATTTAACTATATAAGTCAAAAGATTTCCATTTTCATTATAAGTGTTGCTTTCTAATCTATCATTTATCCATTCTTCATTATGACCTACCTCAAATAAATAAGTAAGTATATTACCCATTGTATCATAACTATAGCTATTTCGAAAATCTTTTTTCCATTTTTCTTTTTCAGGGTCCCATCTTTCTGCCTGTTCACAAAGTAAATTTCTATTTATATCGTAAATATTGCTAAAACGTGTATTATTAGCCCATTTTTCACCATCCCATCTCTCATATAAGTATAGTATTGCATTTCCTTTCGCATCATAATTCCAACTTCGACGATAGTCGTTAATCCATTTGTCACTTTGGTTGACTTCTGTTGATATGGTTAATGAAGTTAAGTGATTCCCTTCATATTCATATTTGTAGTTTGAACGTGCAAAAGTAGAATGATGATTATAATAAATAAATTCACGTAAATAAATCATAAGATTCGCTTTAGCATCATAGCTATAAGTATAAATGTATTTAGTACCATCAGTACTATATTCTGTTACATTTTCAACAAGATATTGATTGGAATGTATTTCATCTTTACTTTTTTTAAAAATTTTTTGCAGATAGTTTTCAAAATCATCAGCTTTATTAAAATTGAGCTCAAAATCTTCAAGATTGCTAAAAGGTGCCTCAAAATTTTCCTGCGAAGGAGCAGGTTTTATACTTTTGCTTTTTGCATAAATATTTGTTACAGCAACGAAACTGAGCAATATTACAATTAGAATAATTTTTGTTTTCATAATATCTCTGCATTTATTAAAGGATAAACAATATTTCTATTTTGTCGGAACTTAAAAAATTTATTAAACTTTCGCTATATTTAGAATAGCATTCTTAGAACATCAGTCATACGATGACTGCCAGTCATCGTATGACTTGAAATCCACACTTTGCTAAAGTTTCAATCTTTAGATTTCTCACTTCGTTATTTATATTTTTTTAATTCACTTACTTCTTCTGCAGTAAGTCCTGTAATTTCAGTAATAAAAGAAAAATCTAAACCTTTTTTAAGCATATTCATAGCAATTTCAATTTGTTTATTATTTTCTCCTTCAATTCTGCCTTCAATTTTCCCTTCTTCCTTTGATGTATCTAATGAATTTTTCAAATCTCTGTAGTGCTTCAAACTGTCTTCGTAATTCTGATATTCTTCCTTGGAAAATTTTGCAATTTCAGTAAAAGGATTGATATATTTTTCTTTAAATTCTGTCATTTTTGCACCTTCTTAAATACTTTGCAAATTTATTAAATACTAACTAAATACAAAAAAAGATTGAAACGTTTACATCTTAATTACCCTTTTTAAAAATCTTAATAATCATAATTGTAATTCTGTAGGGCAGCTAAGAATTACATCTATTGCAATATCCCCTTGAAAACCAGACTATAAAATCTTGTCATTCTGAGCGGAGCGAAGAATCTCAAGTATCGTGATAACAATGACTTGTGAGATTCCTCACTTCGTTGCCAATGACATCGCTACTTTTACTCTGCAAAACTTCTTGAACCAGATGTCCTACATCTTGCAGATGTAGGACATCTTTATCTTATGTCATCTCCATTTCAATAAAGCACTTACTTCATTTTGGGGTTCGGAATGACACAAGATAGTAAGTCTTTTAACGAATTATTACACTATACAACATTTTAAAAAGTCAGATTTTATGATTACCACCCAGAAACAACGGCAAGCATAATATCTTCTGAAATCTGCTGCAAAACGTCTGAAATTGCCTGTTCCCTGTTTGCCTGAGCGTTATCTAAGCTGTAAATGCTGTAATTTGAAAAATTCTTTTTCCAAAAAGAAATTCTTTTAATATTATCAATGTATTCTGCTTCACAGGTAATTGTCATTTTTCTTTCTTTTTCTAATTCTCCGGCTTTAACTGTAGAAGTTTCATCGCGAATAGAAGAAATAATTATATTTAAGCGGGAATCTGAAGCAGCTTCAACAAGTTCTAATGAGTTATCCCGCCTGAAATTATCAATAATGTTTTGTGTTAGCTTTTCACGGTAATTCGGATTTCCATAGCCACTGTTGTCTTTTATTGAACTGATATATATTGTCTTAATGTGTTCAGGAATTGAGCTGCCAGTAAAAGAATAACATCCAGATAACAAGATGAACAAAGGTAATACTGCAAATACAGATTTTTTGAAAATAATCAATGAAATAAGTTTTTTTTGCATTATAGAACTTTCTCATTACTAAAATCAAGAAATGGGTTATTTTTTCTCTCTTCACCGATAGTGGTTCTCATTCCATGCCCGGGATAAATGACAAATTCATCGGAATAGCGTAGTAATTTCTTTTTTATAGAATTCATTAAATCGTCATAGTTACCGCCGGGGAAATCATATCTACCAATACTGTTTTTAAAAAGGGTATCGCCAGTAAAGATTACTTTTTCAATTCTTTCAACAAAACAAACGCTACCTTCAGTATGGCCGGGAGTGCAGACAACTTCAAAACTGTTAGCATCTCCATATACAATATCCATATCATCTTGTA
>DAIOVK010000075.1:0-9753 GCA_036759045.1 Kapaibacterium sp. (SeqCode)
CCCCCCTACCCCCCTTTTTCAAAGGGGGGAGAAGAATTTTCTTTTTAATTCCCCCTTTGAAAAAGGGGGGTAGGGGGATTTCTTAGTGCTGTTCTGTGTTTCATTGGTTTTGCAAAAAAGATGTCATTGGTAACCCCAGAATGATAATTTTTTGAACTCATATTAAAGGAAAGAACAAAATAAATTTAAGTATTTTATTTTTTGTAAATTTGTTTTTTTTAAATTTAGTATTATGAAAATAAACTTAATAATTATTTTATTTTTTTCATTTTTAATTGCTTGTAATGAAGGATTGGCTCCTTCTGAAAAAGAACAGAAAACATCTATAAATGGAATAGTTCATTATATAAATGGTAAGAACAACTGGCCCCCAACTGATTCCTGCTTTGCTGTTCGGATTGTAGCTTTTAAAAATTATCCTCCGCAAAACATAATACAGGAACTTACTGAAGAGAATGCTTACTTTACTTTAAACTCTTTGCCTCTTTTTGTTGATTCCAGTGACTTTTCATTAGAAATAAAAAATGCACCGGTTGAATTAAAATATATTGTAGCTGCTTTACAATACACCAAAGACCTTACTTCTCAAAAAGTAATTGGAGTTTGGTCTCTTAATGAAAATAAATTTGAACCTTCAAGCATTGTGATTGAAAGAGGTAAAAGCTATTCAATTAATATAAATGTTGATTTCAGTGAATTACCACCACAACCATTTTAGAAGATAATTAAAACAATTTTAAAAAAAATACTAATATAATATTTGATTAAAATTTGGTAAAAAGTTTTTACCATTCTAATGTAAATATAAACGAAGGCGTTTTCTTTTATGAAAATTAACGAAATGAGACGCAAGCCATACTATCGTTAAGTTGTTCGTATGTCTCTTTTATAAATTTCTCTTTTTCTCAATCTCTAGTGTAGTAATTCGTTTAAATTCTAATTACATTCTGTCATTCCTAAACGAAGCGAGGAATCTCACAACTCCTTGTTAAAATATAGCTTGAGATTCCTCACTTCGTATCGGAATGACTGATAAAATCGAATTATTAGAACTCCTTTTAAAATAATGTTAAAACAATATACTCGTTAGAAAACAAAGATTCAGTAATTTTGTAAAAGTATTTGAGCATTTAAAAAATGCTTTGAAAATAAACTAAAATATCATAGCAAACTATGAAATCTGTTCAAAAGAATGTTGCAATGTAAAGAAAAGTAATAAAAATGTTAGCAGTAAAAAAAATAATAATAGATGAAAAAATAAATTTCTACAGAGAAGTGAAAAACGACTTTGAATTGAGAAAAGAAGCTTTTCTTGATAGAATGCGAAGTCCAAATGGGATAATGAGATATAAAAGATATTTGGGAAATCCTTTGCGCTATGCAGGTGGGAAAAGTTTAGCAGTAGGAAAAATTGTAGAATATTTACCCAATAATATTAATAGAATTATTTCACCATTTTTTGGTGGAGGTTCTTTTGAAATTGCTTGTTCAAAGGAAATTGGAATTTCTGTTATCGGTTTTGATATATTCGATATTTTAGTAAATTATTGGCAGGTACAAATATCAAATCCTTCAGAATTAGCTGAAGAATTAACAAAATTTTCTGCATCTCAGGAAGGTTTCAAAGAAGTTAAAGAGAGATTAAAAAAACATTGGGAAAAAACTGAATTAATTGAAAATCAAATCGTTTTAGCAGCTCATTATTATTATAACCACAATACTTCTTATGGTCCTGGCTTTCTAAGCTGGCCTTCATCAGTTTATATGCAGGAAAAGCGTTATATTTCGATGATTGATAAAGTTAGGAATACAAAATTAAGTAATATTGAAGTAAATTGCGATTCTTTCGAAAATGTAATTCCAAATTACAAAGATGATTTTCTTTATTGCGACCCACCATATTATTTGAATGGTGATAGCAAAATGTTTAAAGGAATTTACCCTCAAAGGAATTTTCCAATTCATCATAATTCATTTGAGCATATTAAATTAAGAGATTTATTATTGGAACATAAAGGTAATTTTATACTATCATATAATGATTGCACAGATATTAGGGAAATGTATAAGGATTTTGAAATTATTGACGTTGCCTGGCAATATACTATGGGACAAGGCGAAACAAGAATTGGATTTAATAGAAAAAATGGTGATAGAGGTCATACAAAGCAATCTCACGAAATTTTAATAATTAAAAGGTAAGTTAGTGAAAAGAAAAGCAATGTCAACCGAAAAGGCAAGAGAAGTCAGAGCAAAAGGCCATCTTGATGCTCTCGAATTTGCAAATTTAATTGGATTACAAAGGGATTATCAGAATGACCCAATAGCCAAGAAAGATGTTGTTGACCCAGGCGGAGATACTCATTCTGTAAAAAGTGGAACTAAGAAATGGCAAATATTTCTTTACAGTAAAAATAGATTTGGAAGCGATGATGCTTTCCTTTCAATGAATGGAATAGGGCAAGCAATAATTGCTTGTATAGATATTCTTCCTAATACTTTTTTTGAATATCAAAATAACAAGCAATTCTATAAAGATAATTTGAGGTCTCAAATGGTCGCTCTTAAAGATTTGCTTAAAGAAAAAAGACGTGTCAGAACATTTTTAAATAAATCAATTTTCAATGGTGGTGAAGTCAATTATTTAACTGTTAAACATAAAGGTCTTTTTCATGTCTTCTATTCAAATGATGTAATTAAAGCAATGGCAGATAATTTAGAAATATCAAATTCACAAGCTAGAAGAGATTCTGAAACTGCAGAACAAAAAGTCCTTTTCAAGTTTAATAATCATAATCTTGGAGAATTAGAAATTAGAAATAGCGGTGAAAACCATTACAAAGAAGTGCTTTTTGTTATGAACAAATTAAAAGTTATGGATTTACTTTTTGAAAAAATTGCTTTAACCGGAAAATATAACGATAGGGTATTGCTTTATGGTGATTCAAAAAAACGCTTTGGAAACTGGAATAAGTAACTCAAATTCTATCAAAATTTTTAATTAATATTATTTATGTTAGAACAGGATATTCGTTGGAAGCAAAGATTCAGTAATTTTGTAAAAGTTTTTGAGCATCTAAAAAATGCTTTGAAAATACAAAATGCCGATATCTATCAAAAAGCTGGTATGATTCAGTTTTTTGAGATGTGCTTTGAATTGGCTTGGAATACTTTAAAAGATTATCTTGAAGATGAAGGTTTTAAAGATATAAAAAGTCCAAGAGCAGCCATTAAAAAAGCGTTCGAAATTGATTTAATCAAAAACGGTCATATTTGGCTTAAATTATTAGAAGATAGAAATCTCACTTCTCATATTTATGATGATGAGATTGTTGAAATTATTGAAAAATCAATAAGAAATGAATATTTCAATATTTTAAATGAATTTTATGTATGTTTCAAATCAAAATAATATAGCTCAAAGAATTGGTTTAAGTGAAACAGATTTTTTTGAGATTATTCAGATATTGGAAAAGAATTTCACTATTGAAGAAGCTATTATTTTTGGAAGTAGAGCAAAAGGTAATTTCAAAAATGGAAGTGATATTGATTTGGCTTTGAAAGGAAAAAATTTTGATAATGATGATTTATTAGAATTAAGCTATCTCTTAAATGAAGAAACTTTTTTGCCATATAAATTTGATTTATTAATTTATAATAGCATAAAAAATAAGAAACTTATTGAGCATATTCAAAGGTGTGGAATTATAATTTATAAACAACAATAAAATTTTAAATTGTGAATATCTTATTATAGGTATGGAATTTGAATGGGATGAAAAAAGTAAATCAAAAACAAGCTATAGAGCTTATCAATCAGAATATATTCAATTCAAGCTATATAGTAGAGTTCGACAATACACCAATAGATGCATTCGATGCAATTAAGTTTGTAAAATATTCTATTGACATTCCTCATCAATTAATAAGATATAATGATGAACAAATTGATTACAGTGATATTCCCGAAATAACTAATGATGATATAGAAACTGGAAAAATAAAATGGCTTGTTACCGCTTAAATTTCTCTCGAACCAGAAATAAATCAATGGCTTAAAAAAGAAAATGTCGATTTAAACGATTTAATTACTAAGTTAATCAATAACATTTATCAAACTATGAAATCTGTTCAAAAGATTGTTGCAATGTAAAATTATTATAAAATTAATTTACCAAAATAAATAAAACAAAATGAACTACGAAATTGAAACACAGCTAACAGAAAACACATCTGCACCGACCCAGCATTTCATTCGCCAAATAATTGCAGATGATTACAAAACAAACAAATGGGGTAAAAGAGTTCATACTCGTTTTCCTCCTGAACCAAATGGCTATCTGCATATCGGGCATGCAAAGTCAATCTGCCTGAATTTTGGGCTTGCTCTCGAAAATAACGGGCTTACAAATCTTCGTTTCGACGATACAAATCCCGAAAAAGAAAGCGATGAATATGTCCGTTCAATTATAGAGGACGTAAAATGGCTCGGATTCGACTGGGCAGACCGTCTCTACTATGCCTCTGATTATTTCGACCAGCTCTACGAATATGCTGTTCAACTTATTAAAGATGGAAAAGCATTCGTTTGTGATTTATCTCCTCAAGAAATAAAGGATTATCGCGGCACTTTAACCGAGCCGGGTAAAGAAAGTCCATATCGATACCGCTCAATCGAAGAAAATTTGGAACTATTCGAGCAGATGCGTCAAGGTAAATTTCCTGAAGGAAGCCACGTTTTACGTGCAAAAATTGATATGGCTTCACCCAATTTGAATATGAGGGACCCAGTGATTTACAGAATAAAATTTGCACATCACCACAGGACTGGAGACAAATGGTGCATTTATCCAATGTATGACTATACTCACTGCCTGTCTGATTCGATAGAACGTATAACACATTCAATTTGCACGCTTGAATTTGAAGACCATCGCCCGCTTTACGATTGGGTACTTGACGAACTAAACGTCTTTCACCCGCAACAAATTGAATTTGCCCGTCTGAATTTAACTTATACGATGATGAGTAAACGCAAGCTGCTGGAACTCGTTCAAAATAAAGTTGTATGCGGTTGGAACGACCCACGTATGCCCACTATTTCCGGTTTGAGAAGGCGCGGCTATACTCCTACAGCAATACGCAATTTCGCAGAGCTAATTGGTGTTTCAAAAAAGGAAAGCGTCGTTGATTTTTCACTTTTAGAATACTGCATACGCGAAGATTTAAATAAAACAGCTCAAAGAGCAATGGCTGTGATTAATCCACTAAAAATTGTGATTACCAACTATCCCGAAAATTTAGTTGAGGAAATGGATGCAATAAACAATCCGGAAAATCTTGAAGCCGGCACCCGCAAAGTTCCTTTTACAAAAGAAATTTTCATAGAAAAAGACGACTTTATGGAAGACCCGCCAAAGAAATTCTATCGTCTTGCGCCGGGCAAAGAAGTGCGTCTTCGCTACGCTTATTTCATTACCTGCAATGAAGTTATTAAAAATAACAATGGTGAAATAATTGAACTGCATTGCACTTACGACCCAGCTTCCCGCGGTGGCAACTCTCCCGACGGAAGACGCGTTCAGGGTACTATTCATTGGGTATCTGCAAGCCATTCAAAGAAAGTTGAAGTTCGGCTATACGACCACTTGTTTATGAAAGAAGACCCTTACGATTTCCCATTTGGTGGAGATGTTAGGGATAATTTAAATCCGAAATCACTTATTGCTATTACTGCTTATGTCGAGCCATTTTTAATTGACGCAAAACCAACTGAACGTTTTCAATTTGAACGCGTTGGATATTTCTGTGCAGACGAGTTTGATTCAACTATTGGCAAACCAGTGTTCAACAGAACTGTTACATTAAAAGACAGCTGGGCAAAAATAGCTGGGAAGAAGTAATTGATAATGCAAAATTAAGTTGTCACTCCGAAACAACGATAAAGCAAATGCTTTATTTTAATAGAGATAACATAACTAAATGTGTCATTCTGGCGTATGCCGGAATCCATCTTAAAATAGTTTGTATAGGTAATTAGTCATTTGTTATTTGTCATTAGTATTTTTACTAGCAACTAATGACCAATAACAAAGGACTAAAATAATCCATTCTAATTAAGGAAAAACCAAGATGGATTCTGGCATACACCAGATAGACTAGAAAAGATGTCATTTGTAACGAAGTGAAGAATCTCACATTATCAATTTCCGTATAGTTCAAGAAACTTGTGCGAAAGTACGAAGCCAAAGTCATACTATCAACAAGTTAATAGCATGACAGAAAAGTTCCTGTCATTATGACATACGTCAGAATGGAATTAAAAATTGAATTTTAGAACTTCTCTTTAATAATCAATTTTATTTCATTAACAAATCTTTCGATGTCTTGTTCGTTGAAACCTTTTTCCTTTGCAGCACTTTCAAGAGTACCCCCAAATCGGCTCTCCACAGCGCATACATCGTATTCCTTCGTCCATTAAATATTTTACTGATTCCGGCAATAATGTCGTTAAATCTTCTTTTGTTATGTCTTTAGTTATTTTTCCACTATTTTAATATAATAAATTTACCAAATAAATTTAATTTTTCATTTTGAATAATGTAGAAGTAATTTCCAGATGAATATTGGTTGAAATTAAGCAAGAATCGCTGCTTACCAGAATTATTTGGAATATAATCAAATTTATCAACTATTTTACCAAATTCATCAAGAATTTTAATAACGCAATTGCTTGAATTTTCGATATTAAAATAAAGAATTGATGAATTTTCTGCTGGATTTGGTGTAAGATAATGTGATGTTTCTGTATTTTTAGAATCAACTGAGCTAATATCAAAAAGAGGAAACATTATTTCATATTCTGCAAAATCAGTATTACCCTGCCAATATTTTAGATTGAATAAAGAAGATTCGAAGAAAGTATAGCCGACTTTTCCATTATGCTCAGCTCTTAAAATAATAGTAGCATTAGACCAACCGTAAGTATGCTTTATATGAAACTCTTTGCTGAAAGGCAATGGTCCAACATTAATCCTACCATTTTCATCGGTAACGTAGATTGTATCCGGTTGATTATCGAAATATTTACCATACCAGACACCGTGCTGTGGTTCTGCATAATAAATCCGAATTTCAGCATTATCTAAAATATTTCCAAGAGAATCTTTGATAATAAGTGAGTTTTGTGCTGGTAAATCATTCATAAAAGCGCCAAGGTTTCCGGGAGCATTATAATTACCGTAAGTAGCCCTATGATGCTCAATAAAATTCAATGCAATAGCACTGTATTCATCAACAAAAGTATATGAAGTATTCATAAGCCCTTGAATAGGAGTGTAATGAACGGCATCCCAAGCAAGAAATGGCATAAATTTAGTGCCAACAATAAGCTCGTCATTTTCTTTTATAGAAACGGTTGAGCCATTTCCATCATCGTGGACATTAAAGCCATAAACATCTATTAAATAACGAGCATGCCCGAGTTCGTGAAGCAATGAACCCTCAAAATAAAAAGGATTTTCCATACTCACATTATATAAATCGCCATAGTACTCAGAAATATTTAAACTTGCAGGAAAGCCCCAAATCAAATCTACTGTTTTATCAAACATATTGGGGGTATTGGTAGAAGTTCCACCTGCAAGAGGTAATGCACTATCCGGAACAATGATAATATTATCCAAGCGTAATCTGTCTAAAACTCCATAGGGAGTATATGAATATATTGCATTTTCAAACATCTCATTACAAAGATTCAGTTGTCTTTTAGCCCAATCTTCCCAACAATTTGAACCGGAGTTGAGTAAATGCTGATTTTCTCTAAAATAATTATAAACAGATTCTTCAACGTAAAATCCAACTGAAAGTGCATCACTAAATATTTCGATTTGGTTGTTTGCTTTCTCTTCTTCTTCTATAGTGTTTTCACCATCAAGCACAAATTTAATTTTTTGTCTTTGCCCTGTCCAATTATCTTGAAGCAAAACTTCGGCTATAGAGAATGCGGGTATATCAATTGTTCCTGTTGAAAGAAGTTCATTATTTAAGTACCAGCTGTAAGGCACATTAAACCTGTCATTTTTGGAAAAGTTTTTTACTAAAGCGAGCCATTCTATTTCCTGACCAATTGAGGGCCAACCATCAATTTTGGGATTTTCACTACCCCAAACATAATTTAAAGTTGGCAAACGTTTTATATACTGAACAGATAAATCGCCGGGGTCAGAACTACGTTTCCCTTCTTTGACCAATACTTTGCAAGTATCACTAAATCCGCTAAAATTGACAATGATTTCAGTTTCTCCGGGCGCAACTCCTACAACCAGATTGTTTGGTAGTATTCGAGCTATTTCTGTATTATTACTTAATCTGTTTACATCATCAATACTCATTTGAAAAGTACCGACATTCGTTGTTATTAATAGTTTAATCGTTTTTTGCCAGGTTGGATAAATTTCAATTTCACTTGGATTTAATGCAATATCAAGAATTTCAAAATTTGAAAATATTTCCCATTCGTTAATATTGACATCTCCGGAATCGGCTTTCATTGTTAATCTGCAAACGTAATAATTTCGCTCTTCAAATTCAATAGAATCCCATTGATTTTGATTAATGGCTCTTTTATCAGCTGCTTTTAAATAATCTCCCTGCTGATAATTTAGTTCAAATATTGAGCCGGCAGCTTCGAATGTCCAGTTCGCATTAATACTTTTTGTAAAAAGTTTAGATTTAATAAGAGGAGTTGCATTATAAAATTCTAAAGTTATTGCTAATGAATCACCTCGCTTTAACGCTGCAAAAGTATTCGGATTACCATCGAAAATATTGTTGAGCAATCCATAATCAAAATCTGATGAAACAGTGATTTGAATTTTTCCTATTGCAATTCCGGTAATTATATCAACTTTTTCAAAAGCTGCGAAAGCATTATTGAAAAATAATATCAATATTGCAATGAAATAAAATATTTTTTTCATTATTATCCTTTTCAAATATATATCTCTATTAAAATAAAGAATTTTTCTTAAATATGGAAATAATTATTTGAATAAAAGAAATTTATGTCCTATATCTCGAAGATACAGGATATCCGTATTTTGAATTATGTAAAAGTATTAAAGATTTTTCCTTTTTTAAACCCATCCTTCTTTTACGCAATTGCCACTTTGTTTAAATGCTTGAAGAGAAAATATCCATAAATATTTGATAATAAATTTAAAAATGTAATTGCAGATAGTACTCTGTCTTTCATTGAAATATTAAGTGTAAATTCTAAAATTAATACGGTAACCAAACAAATCATTGAAATAATATAAGGCATTTTAGCAAGTTTCATTTGACTAATGCTAATATTTAGTTTTTCTTCAACTATGTTTTTGTAGTATTTTTCAATATTGAACATCAACCACATTGCGTTCATTGATAAATAATAGAACACACTTTTTTCTAAATCAAGAAACATATATGCTAAAAAAAATGTAATTACAATTCCAGTAGTTAACTTTATTATAATTTTTGCAGGTTTCATAAACAAATCTCTTCTTTTTTAAATAAACTTTTATATTTAAATTTAAATAAAAATATTATATTAAACAAATAAATTTCAAAACTTATTCAAAACTGACAACAAGTATGAAAAATTAAAATGTAATACCGAACCCCCTTCAAAAAGTAGACTTTTATTTTAAATGGAAATGACATAAGGACTTATAAAAAATAGAAAGTCAAAATCCCCCCTACCCCCCTTTT
>DAIOVK010000076.1:0-1216 GCA_036759045.1 Kapaibacterium sp. (SeqCode)
TTATTAGGTTATTAGGTTATTAGGTTATTAGGTTATTAGGTTATTAGGTTATTAGTGTTTTACCAGTCTCCAATTCCCAATTCCCATAATTAATAATTAACAATTAATAATTAATAATTAAATTTAGGAGTTCTTATGAAAAAAATTATTTTGATTGCTTTTTCTTTATTAGTTTTAATAACAGTAACTTCTTGCAGTAATTATTATGTGTTAACAAAAGTCAGTTCTTTTGGAGCTGTTCCACCTCAGAAGACATATTATATTTTACACTCCAACAATGAAATACAAGCTGATGATATAGAATTCAAGTGGTATGCTGAGTATGTGGATTACGCTTTGGCTAAGCAAGGTTACAAGAAAATCAATGATTATGATTCTGCTTCACTTCTGATTTTGATTGATTATGCGATTTCCGAACCGATTAACTATACTGTAAGCACTCCTGTTTTGGGAGAAATTGGTACAGGTGTATTTGAAACCAAGAAAAAGATTAAAAAAGATGGAAATGAAACAACTATAACTGAAGAGTCAAAAGAGAAAAAGATAATCGGAGTTACTGGTTATAAATTAGAGAACATTACTGAATATGTAAAATCATTCAACATTTATTGTTATGATTTGTTCGATTGGAGAACAAGTAAAAAAGAAAAAATGTATTGGAAAGCAAATGTAAAAACCACAAATAGTTCCGATGATTTAAGATATTCATTTCCATATTTAGTTTATTCAGCTTCATTTTATTTTGAGAAAAATTCTGTAAACCAACGGGAATTAGAAATAAGAAAAAATGGAAGTGCTATAAAAAAGTTTTATGATTGGGATTAAATCAATATTGTAATAAAAAGATGAATTAAATATATATTTCATCTGGCTTTTAAAACATTAGCAAAGCCCTCTGAAACTTTACAAAAGACAGTATAAAGTCATACGAACAACTTTTTGTTCGTATGGCTTAATTTTTTAAAAGTAAATGATTATTATTTATTAAACTTCCAATTTCCAATTCTGGTTAGTGAATATGACGTTTTTCTTTTATTCATTCATTTTATTTCATTGTGTTAATTTTATTTAGTAATTTTGTAGTAATTAATAGAATTGTGAATTACAAAGAATTTATAATGAAAAAGTTATTAATCTTACCTTTGGTGCTGCTTTTCTTGATAGCGTGCAATAGCGAGAACGAATATAAAACTGAAAAACTAACTTTATCCAAACT
>DAIOVK010000076.1:1316-9643 GCA_036759045.1 Kapaibacterium sp. (SeqCode)
TATTCAATGCCGAATTATAAATCCTCTCATCCTTATGATGAAATAATTCATTTATCAAATCTACCTACATTTTGGCTCTTAAAAAACAATTTGCCAGTAAATTGTGTTTCTGATTCTTTTAATATCAATAAGGAAAAATTCCCGGAATCTCAGAAAAGAATTGAAAATTTCCTTTATGAAGCTTTAACTGAAGAATAATTTCAGGGGGATTTCTATGATTTACTTTCTCTATCATTCTGAATCTCACGATAAAAGAAGCTTTATTTAATGGAGATGACATAAATTAACCCTGTCATTCCGAGCGCAGCGATGAATTATACAAGTCATTGTTATATCTATATGTTAGATTACTTACATCGTTTCGAAAAAACAATTTATAATTTTTTATATTTAATAATAAAGGAAGAAAAAGGTATAAATAATTATCAATTTCTATAATCAATCTTTAAATTAGAAAGTTATACAATGATTAATAAAATTATTCGTTTAACTAATTAAGTTTGCAAAACAGAAAAAAACGATGAACAAACAATTAAAATTATATATAGACACTTCCGTTATCGGTGGATACTATGATAAGGAATTTGCACATGATACTCAAATATTATTTAATAGTATAATTTCAGGTGAATATTTAATTGTAATTTCAAGTGTTACTGACGATGAGTTACTGACAGCACCTTTGCAAGTAAAAAAACTGTTGAATTCAGTCCCAGAAAATTTGAAAATAAAAGTCGAACTAACAGAAGAAGCAGTTTTACTCGCTGATTCATATATTTATGAGAACGTTGTTGGCAAAACAAGTCGTAACGATTGTTTCCATATTGCTTTGGCTACAATTAATAATGTAGATGTTTTAGTAAGTTGGAATTTTAAACATCTTGTAAATGTTCTTAAAATAAGAGGATACAATGCAGTCAATATTAAAAATGGTTATAAACCTATTGATATTCGTTCACCAAAGGAGCTAATAAACTATGAAAAATATTAAAAATCAAGTAATTCCAAACTTCAAAGCAGTAAAATTTATGCGAGATGTCAGGGATAATATAAGTAAAGATATACAAAATATGAGTTTTGAAGAATTGAAGAAATATTTTGAAGAACGAAGGTTAAAATATAATACAAAACCAACTGAAGCATAATATAAATATATATATATCATAATTATTTGCAAAGAAAATTGGGTTAAAAGTTTATGAATATGGATTTTTGAAGTAAGTTTTAAATAGTTGATAATATTAAATTTATGAAAGATAAAAAAATGAGAAGTATTATTCTTTTGTTAATATCATTTTTTTTGCTATTAGCTTGTACTGAAGAAAAAATTGTTACTGTAGAGGTAATAAAAGAAAATAGCTGGATAGAAGTAAAGGGTTTAAGATATAAAGACAAAATTACCCTAAGCTCTGGTAGCTATGAAAACAGTTTATATTTTCAGCATCCGAATTATTTTACTGAAATCAGCCAGAATAAAATTAAAAAAAGTTTTAATCTTGATATGCCAGATAATTTCGATTTCAAATTACCCATTAGTCAGGGGATTATAGTATGTCCATATTCTTTATTATTTCCGATACCTGACACAGATATTTTAGTTACAAATTTAAAAGCAGATGATGAAAAAAACTTACTTATAAATTTGAAAGAAATAGATTCTTCTTTTAAAAATGTAGTAAGTCCTTTTTATAGTAAATGGATGGCAATCAACAAAAAGAGACAAATTCTATTGCAGTATTCAAGCAATACTCAAAATGATGAAGTAAAACTTATGCTTCTAAATATTGCAACTAAGAATGAACAAGACCCTGTTAAAAATATTGCCTTGACTGGCTCAAAAACAATTTCAATTAAAATAGATAGATTAGATGATACCAAAAATCCTATTTTTATGATTGCTATTGATGATTATTTTCTTGTTCAGTGGAAAGAAAGAAATTTTTATAAAATCTATTCAGATGGTTCATTTAAAAAATTAGAATCTAATGAAAATTTTGAAGTGATTAAATATAATAATGATATTATCGCATATTCTTACTACAAACTATATATTTCAAAAGATAACGGAGAAAATTGGCAACCATTGGCTGTCCTAAACAACTTTTCTTATGATGTTGATTTTTATAATATTCAAGATAGTCTTATTTATACTTATATGGATAAAATATATACAATGAGTTTTCAAAATGATTTAGTTTATTCAAGAGAATTGAAAAACGATGGACTTGAAGACAGGTATATATCTGGAATTGAAGTGTTATATGATACTGTTTATGTTGCAACTTATGCAGGTATATTTAAAAAATCAATAAATAAATTTTTTGAAAGTAAAATAAATAATTAAATATTAAATTATTCGTTAAATCTTCGTATTGCTTTAAAAGGTAAATTTAATACTAAGACATTATTCAAATTGAAAACAAACACATAAACAATATATGCTTTTAACAAAACTAGAAATATTCGGATTTAAATCATTTGCAACTAAACAGGTTTTCAAATTTTCTGAAGGAATAAGTGCTTTTGTCGGTCCAAATGGCTGCGGAAAAACAAACGTTATAGACGCAATCCGCTGGGTTCTCGGCGAACAAAGGTCTTCTATACTCCGTTCAGATATAATGGAAAACGTTATTTTTAACGGAACAAGCAATATCAAACCACTTAGCTTTGCTGAAGTTGCTCTAACAATTGAAAATAATAAAGGCAAGCTTCCAAGTGAATATGCTGAGGTAACAATTACAAGGCGACTTTTCCGTAATGGTGAAAGTCAATATTTACTTAACAACACACAATGCCGCCTTCGTGATATTCAGGATTTATTTATGGATACAGGGATTGGGGCTGATTCCTATTCAGTAATTGAACTGAAAATGGTTGAGCAAATCCTGAATGGAAAACCGGAAGAAAGACGCCACCTTTTCGAAGAAGCAGCAGGAGTTACCAAATACAAAATTCGTAGAAAAGAAGCTGCAAAAAAACTGCAATCTGTCCAAAACGACCTGGTACGTATCGAAGATATTATCCAGGAAGTGCAAAAACAGGTTAACACTTTAAGCAGACAGGCAGCTAAAACAAAAAGATATAACAAGCTTCTTGAGCAAATGAAAGATTTAGAAAAGGCAATTCTTAAAGTCGATTTCTTAAATTATTCAAAAAATTATCAGGAAATTCATCAGGAAATTGAAAAATTCCAAATAGAAAAAGACAAGCAAGCCATTGATATTGAAGAATATGAAACCCAACTTGTGAGTCAGAAAAAGCATTTAAGTTCGATTGAAATTGATTATAAAACAGTTCTTGATGAATTTACTAAAGTTGAATCGGCTATTGCTTCAATTCACAAGGAAATTGCTGTTTCAGATGAAAAAGTAAAATCAATTGAGATTTCAAACAATAGGATGAACAACGAAATCAATGAACTTGCAAATTCTAAAAAAAGGTCAAACAGCAGGTTGAGTGAGTTAGAGTTCAACATTGAATCCTTAAAGAAATGTATTATTGAAAATAAAAATCAATTGGAAGAGCTTGTAAAAAACAGAAATGAAGCTAAAACTGAAGTCGATTCAAGCCGCGAAAAGAAAAATAAATTTGAGCAGGAATTAAATCAATTAAATAACCAAAAAAGTACTTTTTATAACACTCAGAAAAGAACTGAATCACAAAAAAATAATTTAGAGAACAGAAAAAGACAAAGCGAAAACGAAATAGAACGTTTAGAAATTAATCTTTCTAAATTAGATGAAGAAAGAGAAAAATTTGTTTTACTTCGCGAAGATTTTGCAAAAAAAATAAAAGATATTGAAAAAGAATTATCCGAACAACAAGAGCGAGAAAAATTCCTACAAAATAAAATTCAGGAAACTCAGCATAATTTTTCATCATTAAAAACCGATTTGCAAAGCAAGCGTGCTGCTCTTGACTTTTTAAACAACATTGTTGACACTTCGGAAAGCAGTAAGGTTTTAAGAAATTCAAGCAAATGGCAAACCAAGGATAAGAAATATCAACTCGCAGAATTGATTTACTCTGATGAGAAATATCGTGTGGCTATTGATGCTGCTCTCGGCACAGCAGGTAAATTCATTGTTGTAGAAAATGTAGAGGAAGCCCTTGCTGGCGTTCAAATCCTTAAAGAAACAAATAAAGGAAAACATAGTTTTCTCTGCCGTGAATTAATTAAAGAAATTACTGAACTTCCCCGTATTCAAACTGATGAAAACGTTTTCGGCTGGATAAGTGAAATCGTTCAAATTGAAGAAACCTTGCGTTATGCTTTACGTGCCATTCTTGGCAAAACAGCTCTTGTTTCAGATTTTGATACTGCTAAGCGAATCGTTGATGAAAAAATTGCAGAAACAGCCGTTACTTTAGCTGGTGAAATTTATAGCAGTAATGCTTTTATTCGCGGTGGTTCTGCTTTAAAAGATGAAGGTATTTTAATAGGAAAAAAAGAAAGAATAGACAAACTTCAGGAAGAAATTGATTTAATTTCTGATAATATTAGAAAAACTGAAATCGAACTGCAAAATGCTAAAAATGAGTTGAGTAAAATAAATATAAAATTTCTCAATGACCAGCTACGCAGAACTGAACAGGAAAAAAATCAAAATGAGCAGAAAATTTCTGAATTTCATTACAAAAAGGAATCTATTCAAAATAGTTTAGAAAATATTAAAAATAACATAAAGCAGCATCAGATTGAAATTGAGCAGTTCCAAACAGAAATAGATGGTTTCAGTAAAGAAATTGCAATAATAGATGATAAAGTTTTAGCACTAAACGAAAGCATTGCTATAGCGGCACAAGAATTTAAAGAAAAAGAAATCAAATTCAGCGAATTACAAAATTCGGCTCACTCCGTTGAAATGCAGATGGTAAAAAACGATACCGAGCTAAAATCAACTGAAAAAGACATTTTTAATATAAAAAATAATATAACCAATCTTGAAAGAAAAACTGAAAGTTTAATTCTGGAAAAGGAAAATAACACTTTACAAAAAGAAAATTTATTAAACGAAATTGAAAAGCTGAAAGTTAGTTTAACTGCAGTTCAGGAAAAAGAAATATTAATAAAAAATAAAAAAGATGTTTTTGAAGAGCAAATTTCATCACTTCAAATAAAAGTAGAAAACTCAAGCAACGAAATAAGTCAGCGAAAAAAGGATTTTGACCGCTTAAACGAAAATATTCATAATAAGAAATTAAAAGAAAGTGAATTTTTAGCTGCAATTAATAATATTAGGCAGCGCGCTTTGGAAAACCTTGAAGCAGATATCGAAACCGTAGAATATGTCCCTGAAGAGAATTTTTCAATTGAAAACTATAAATCTGCACTCCAATCAATAAAAGAAAAGCTTGGTGCTTTGGGAAGTGTTAATTTCTTAGCCCTTGAGGAGTTTGATGCCCAAAGCAATCGTTTGAAATTTTACGACGAGCAATGCTCTGACTTAATCCAATCCGAAAAGCATTTGCAGGAAACAATTTCTGAAATCAACCTTAATGCCGAAAGGATGTTTGAAGAAACATTCAAGCAGATAAACAGCAATTTTCAGATGCTTTTTACAAAATTATTTGGTGAATCAGGTTATGCAGAGCTAAAGCTTTCTGATGGCAACGTACTTGAAGCAGACATAGAAATAAACGCAAAGCCACCAGGGAAAAAGCCACATTCTATTGATATGCTTTCTGGTGGAGAAAAAACGCTCACTGCTATTTCTTTACTTTTTGGCATATATCTTGTTAAACCATCGCCATTCTGTATCCTTGACGAAGTTGATGCTCCACTTGACGATGCGAATAATGACAGATTTCTTAATCTGATTCGTGAATTCAGTGAAGAAACTCAATTTGTTTTTATTACACATAACAAAAAGACAATGGAAGCAGCTTCAACTCTTTATGGAATTACAATGCAAGAGCAGGGCGTTTCTAAAGTCGTTTCTGTGAAAATGGTGTAGTGAGTTATTTTTAGTCTTATTTCCTACTAAATGGTAACGATATAAGGTTTAGAAAGATTATAAGGTTTAGAAAGATTAGATAGTTTAAGACTCCTGATTCCATAACAAAAATAAAGGAGTTAGGAGATTTGCTTCGTAAAGAATAATTGCGCAAATCATAAAGAAAAGGTGTCATTCCGATACGAAGTGAGGAATCTCAAACTCTTTGTTAGCAATGACTTGTGAGATTTCTCGCTTCGAAATGACAAGCATGCGAAATAGCAAACTACGATGGGTCAAGAGTTCTGAAACTGCGAAATAAAAAACTACGAGGCGACTGGAGCTATGATTTAGAGATAAGTTATGCCTAAGTCTCTACAAAACAAACATAGAGACAGGTCTAAGACCTGTCTCTAAAAAATAATACAAATAATCCTGAAAGATATTAAAGAAAAAATCTTCTTTCCCAAATGCAATTTATTATAAAAAAAATGGACTCTACTTCTGAAGTGGAGTCCATCTGAAACACTGTCATTCTTCGCTACGCTCAGAATTACAATTTTTTGAATCTATCAAAAAAAGAAAAATTATTTATTTTCTTTATAGAATTCGTCCATAAATTTAATCAATGCTTTGATTGTATCTACTGGACAAGCGTTATAAATAGAAGCGCGGATACCACCAACTGAACGGTGTCCTTTAAGATTTGTCATATTGTATCTTTCTTTTGCATCAGCAATGAATTTAGCTTCTAATTCCGGTCTGACGCAGTTAAATGTAACGTTCATAAGCGAACGGTCTTTTGGATTAGTTACTGCACCTTTATAGAAATCAGAATAAGCGTCAATAACGTCATAAAGCAATTTTGCTTTCATCTCATTATTCTGCTGGACTGCTTCAAGTCCGCCCTGAGCCATAATCCACTTGAAAGTTCTTGAAACTACAAAGACTGGGAGGCAGGGAGGAGTGTTGAACATAGATTCATTGTCATAATGAGTCTTGTAATAAAGCATAGTTGGGACTTCTTTACGGGCATTTTCTTCAGCCCATTGCTTTTTAATAACGACCATAGTAACGCCAGCAGGACCAATATTCTTTTGGGCACCTGCATAAATTAAGCTATACTTTGAAAAATCACGCTGGATTGCGAACATATCAGAAGACATATCAGCAATAAGAGGAACATTCTTTGTATCTGGAATATTGTCTTTCCATTCAGTTCCGTAAATTGTATTATTTGTAGTTAGATGGACGTAGTCAGCATCTGGAGAGAATTTGAATTCAGTTGGGATATAATTGAAATTCTTATCTTCAGAAGAAGCAGCAGTATTAACTTCTGCATTAAACATTCCGGACAAAGATTTTGCTTCTTTTAAAGCTTTTTTAGCCCAAACACCAGTGTTGATATAGTCCGCTTTTTTAATTAAAAAATTGTATGGAACCATTAAGAATTGTAAACTTGCACCACCACCAAGGAACATAACATAGTATTCCTCTGGTGACAGATTCATTAGCTTAAGGCAATCTGCTTGTGCTTCTTTCATTACATTATCGAAATCTTTTGCTCTGTGGCTAACTTCCATTATGGACATTCCACTGTTGTTGAAATTCAATACTGCATTAGCTGTTTCTTCTAATACCTGTATCGGAAGTACTGCGGGACCTGCGCTAAAATTATGTGCTCTTTTCATTTTTTCTCCTTTAACGGATATTTAGTTTAACAAATATAAACACTTGCAAATTTATCATTAATTATTATCATTTCATAATTTTATTTTATAAATTGTTGTTTTGGCAAGCTCTAATAATTCATTTTAGGTATATCATTCTGAAGCCCCCAGATTAAGCAAGTGCTTCATTTAAATGGAGATGGGAGAAGGTATAGAAAGTTTAGATAGATTAGATAGATAAGAATTTTAACTTTCGCAAAGTTGGGAAACTTTACGAAAGTGTTTAGTATTACTTGCTTTGCGAAAGTTTATTAGCTTTCGTAAAGTTTTATTAAAGTAGCGATGTTATAGGTAACGAAGCGAAGAATCTAAATTCTAGTGATATAATTAACTTGTGAGATTCTTCGCTGCGTTTCTAATGAACCACTTTGGCTATTTTTACATAACTATATATATAACATATAATTATAATGATTTAATGTGTAGAAGGAAGTCATCGGATGACTGGCAGTCATCCGATGACTACAAAGTTCATTTTCCAAAAAGTAAACATCTTTTTTAAATTCACCTCAGATAATCCATATCTGGCAGATATGGATTATCTATCAACTAAACAAGGGGTTGCAACCCCTTGTTTAAAACGTATTAGCCCTGCCTCTCTCAACAGGGAAGTACGAAAAGTGAGTTATTTAACAAGATGCAGCAGCGAGTGCGAGCGACA
>DAIOVK010000077.1:0-9621 GCA_036759045.1 Kapaibacterium sp. (SeqCode)
CTTTCACACAAAAATTTGATAAGAATTATGTCATCTCCATTTAAATAAAGGTCTTCCTTTATCAGGGGGTTCGAAATGACGTCTTTACATTTGTCTGTTCCAACTTTACAAATATTAAGAGATTTAAAGTCATGCTATCAACTTATTGATAGTATGATTGATAAAGATGTAATTGTTAAGTACAGCAAAGAATCTCAAACTCTGTTTTAACAATAACTCGTGAGATTCTTCGCTTCGCTTCAGAATGACAGAGAAATTTTATATCATAAAAAAATCATATTTTATTCTTAAATTTGCAGTTTATATTTTATGCAAAAGTAATTAATAATTAATTGAAAAAATTTATAAATAAATAAAAGCTCAAAATGAAAATATTAGCAATTAATCCCGGTTCTACTTCAACTAAAATAGCAGTATATGAAGATACAAAATCGCTATGGTCAAAGACCTTGAGACATTCGGCTGAGGAAATATCAGTTTACCCTAAAATTATCGACCAGTTTGAATTTAGGAAAAGAATAATAATGGAATCGCTAACCGAAGCTGGCTTTAAGCTGAATGAAATTGAATCAGTGGTTGGAAGAGGCGGTTTGCTAAAGCCAATTCCGGGTGGTGTATATTTAGTGAATGATTTATTAATTTCTGATTTAAAGAAAGAAATAATGGGTGAGCATGCTTCCAATCTCGGAGGTATAATAGCAAATGAAATAGCAAAAGCTATTGGAAATAACACCAAAGCATATATTGTTGACCCCGTTGTTGTTGATGAATTAGAAGATATTGCCCGTTTCTCTGGATGTCCCGAGCTTCCACGTGTTAGCATTTTCCACGCTTTGAATCAAAAAGCTGTAGCTCGCCGCTATGCAAGAGATATTAATAAAAAATACGAAGAAATAAGTGTAATTGTTGTTCATCTTGGTGGTGGAATTTCCGTCGGTGTTCATAAAAATGGCAGAGTCATTGATGTAAATAATGCTCTTAACGGTGAAGGTCCATTTTCACCTGAACGCACCGGCACACTTCCAGTAGCTGCACTAACCAAGCTTTGTTTTTCCGGTAAATACACTGAAGCTGAAGTTTTAAAGAAACTTACAGGGCAGGGTGGTATGTTTGCTTATCTTGGTACAACCAACGCAAAAGATGTTGAAGATAAAGCAGCAGCCGGAGATGAAAAATGCAAAGAAATTTATAAAGCAATGGCATACCAGATTGCAAAAGAAATTGGCTCTGCTGCCGCAGTCCTTTGCGGTAAAATTGATGCAATCATTGTTACTGGTGGTTTAGCTTATTCTGATATGCTTAATGATTGGATTAAAGAACACGTTAGTTTTCTTGCCGAAGTTAAGATTTATCCCGGGGAAGATGAAATGGCTGCACTTGCAGAAGGAGTTTATTACTCTTCTACTGGCGAAATTGAAGTAAAAGAATATAAGTAAGTGATATAAAGTTTAGATAGTTTAGATAGTTTAGATAGTTTAGATTTTCCAGTCGTACTATCAACAAGTTGATTGCATGACTTCTTATCTTGTCATGCTATCAGCTTGCTGATAGTATGACTTTGTTTTCACTTTTAAAACACAGATGTCCTACATTTTGAACATGTAGGACATCTTTATTTTTATCAAATGCAACCAATTATCAAAAGAAGCTGATAGCTGACTGCCAATAGCAAATAAATAATTAACAATTAATAATTAATAATTAATAATTAATAATTATTACAAATATCCGATATGCTTTCTTTTCATAAAATCGACAAGTTCCTTAACATCATTTCCTTTATTTCTCTTACAAATCAAGGTAGAATCTTCACTATCAATAACAATCATATTGTCAACCCCAGAAATAGCTAATGGCTTATGCAAGGCGCTAATAATGGAGTTAGAAACATTAAGAGCAATGACATCACCTTCAATAAAATTATTTCTGGCATCTTTGAGAGATAATCTATAAAGTTCATCCCAAGAACTTAAATCGCTCCATCCGAATGAAGAAACAACAACAAAGACATTGTCAATTTTTTCAAGTATTGCATAATCAATAGATTCAGCTTGCATTTGCATATAGATATACTCTAAAATTCCTTTATACGAAAGCTTTCCGAGATGGCTTTTTAAAAGAATGAATAATCGGTAATGGTCTGGCAGAAACTTAAAAAATGCCTGCCAAAAGACATCAATCCTTATTGAAAAAATTCCACTGTTCCAAAAGAAATCTCCAGATTGGATAAAACGGCGGGCAGTATCTTCATCAGGTTTTTCAGCAAAAGTTTTTGAATATCTTACTCCTTGTGAATAAAACTCTTCAATTCCATCGCTTTTTTCCTCAATTTGAATATAGCCAAATGCAGTTTCTGCCCGTGTCGGTGTTAAGCCGATAGTAACAATACCTTTTTGTATTGAAGCGACTTCAGATGCAATATTTAGTGAATTATGAAATTCTACAATGCTTGTTATATAATGGTCAGAAGGTAATATTGTCATAATAGTATCCTGGCTATAGTATTGCTGAACTATTGTGGCAGAAAGTGCTATGCAAACAGCAGTATTCCTTGGGAATGGCTCTAATATAAAATTCTCTTTTGGTATAAAAGGTAATTGCTTAATCGCTAAATCCTTATGAGTATCTTTCAATACAATAAATATATCTTCCGGCTTAAAAACCGGTAAAATTCTGTTTATCGTATTTTGAATCATTGTCCCTTCGCCAATATAATGCTGAAATGGTTTGGGATTTTTTTCGGTGCTTCGGGGCCAAAACTTCGGATTGTTGCCTCCTGCCATAACAATTGCTACTCTTTTTGTCTCTCGTATATTCATATTTATTAAAATGCTTTATTTTTACCCTAATAATTTTTCCAAATTATTAATCATATACCTTATACTTCAAAACTAATCAATATTTTATAATAATTAAAAGAAAATAATTATATAAATAGATTATTGAAGTAAGTTTGATAAATTGTTTTTTCCGGTCAAACCTAACAAGAATAAAAATAATGAATCCACTCTTATACCAAACCGCTAACTAACAGTGCAAAATCATTATGTCATTTCTGAGCGAAATGAAGATTCTCAAACTATGTGGTAGCAATGACTTGTGAGATTCCTCACTTCGTTTGCCAATCACATCTTTGCCTTTGTCTGTCATTCTGAACGAAGTGAAGAATCCAGAGAGTAGTGGTTAAAAAAATTTTCTGGATTCTTCGCTGCGCTTCATAATGACAGTGGTAAAATTTTGTCATCTCCATTTAAATAAAGCATTTGCTTTATCAGGGGGTTGCTAATGACATCTTTTACTGTCATTCTGGCGTATGCCAGAATCCATCTTACTTTTTGGTTATTTGTAATTGGTCATTAGTTATTAGTAAAAATACTAATTACTAATAACAAATGACTAATGACCAATAAAAACTATTTTTTAAGATAGATTCTGACATTCGTCAGAATGACACTTTTACTTATGTCATCTCCATTTAAATAAAGGTCTTACTTTATCAGGTGGTTCGGAATGACAGGGAAAAATTAATTTTAAGAACTACCATTGCAAGCTTTTTTTCGTTTTTTTAATTATATCTTATCTTGCTAATCCCTATTATTTAATTTAAAAAATATTTTTATATTTTCCTAAAAAATTCATATGTTTTTCTTATTTTCAAATAAAAATAAAATTATTTTCAATTTTGAAATACTTTATTCGTCATAGTTCTTTTAAGCATTGAATAATTAAGAAAATAAACGAAGATGAGCAGTCAAAACGAAATCGAACAAATTAAAGAATTTTCAAAAGCAATAAAAGATGTCCGTAACGAAATAGGCAAAGTAATAATAGGACAGCATCAAATAATCGAAGAATTGATTTTATCGTTGTTTGCAGGTGGTCACTGCCTTCTAATCGGCGTTCCCGGACTTGCAAAAACATTACTTATTAGTACCTTAGCAAAGGCAATGAATCTAAAATTCAATCGTATTCAATTTACTCCTGATTTAATGCCGGGCGATATCACCGGCAACGAAGTTATTGAAGAAAACGTAAGCACAGGGCAAAAGCAATTCAGGTTTGTAAAAGGACCCGTCTTTGCTAATATCGTTCTTGCTGACGAAATCAACAGAACACCTCCCAAAACGCAATCCGCCTTGCTCGAAGCTATGCAGGAACACGAAGTTACTGCTGCCGGAACGACTTACAAATTGACAGAACCCTTCTTCGTCCTTGCTACTCAAAATCCTATAGAGCAGGAAGGAACATATCCTTTGCCGGAAGCACAGCTTGACAGATTTATGTTTAACATCTGGTTAGATTATCCCTCTTTCGAAGAAGAAATGGACATTGTAAAAACTACAACAGTAATGCACGTTCCAGATATAAAAAAAGTAATTGGTGCTGAAGAAATTATTTCTTTCCAACATCTTATTAGAAGAATACCAGTTGCTGACAATGTCGTTCAGTTTGCTGTAAAATTGGTTCATTCTACTCGCCCAACAAACGGCAGTATTCAGTTCATTAAAGATTTTATAAGCTACGGAGCTGGTCCCCGTGCCTCTCAATATTTAATACTCGGAGCAAAATCTCGTGCTGCAATGCTTGGAAAATTCACTCCCGATATTGATGACGTCAGAGCTATTGCATTGCCTGTTCTGCGACACAGAATTGTAACCAACTTCAATGCAGAAGCCGATAATGTTTCTCATAGTGATATTATTTCAAGACTTTTGGAGACAAAATGAAAAACGTCTTAATAAGCGGTGGTACTGGTTTCATTGGTAAAAAACTTACGAAAGCCCTTCAGCAAAAGGGCTTTTCTGTTTTTATACTTACAAGGGATAAAAATAAAAAATATTCCTTTGATGAACCATTCCCAAAATATATTGAGTTTTCTGAAAAAAACACTGACGAATTACTGGAAAAAGGTAGCAATTCAGATGCAATTGTAAATCTTGCAGGTGCTTCTATTGCTGGTTCTAAATGGACAAAGGATTATAAGAAGTTAATTCTTGAAAGCAGAATAAAAAGCACAAACCTAATCGTTAATGCTATTTCAAAAATGAAATCTCCGCCTAAATGTCTTATTTCTGCTTCTGCTGTAGGATACTACGGAAACAGAGCAAATGAGATTTTGACTGAAGAAGCGAAGCCGGGCAGTGATTTTCTTGCTAATGTTTGTATTGAATGGGAAAAAGCTGCTTTAGAAGCAGAACATCTTTGTAGAACAGTAATTCCAAGAATTGGAGTTGTATTAGACAAAAGCGAAGGTGCATTACCACAGATGCTAAAGCCATTCAAAGCGGGTTTTTCAAGTGTTCCGGGAAATGGGAAGCAATGGGTTCCATGGATTCATATTGGTGATTTAGTCAATTTGTTTGTATGGTCTATTGAAAATGAAGGAATTAAAGGAAAAGTGAATTGCGTTTCTCCAAACCCAGTGCAGATGAATCAGTTAACTAAATCTATCGGAAAAATTCTAAATAAAGCTGTTATTGGTAATGTTCCGGAATTCGCTTTAAAACTTATGCTTGGCGAGCAAGCAGCAATAGTTCTGGGAAGCACCCGTGCAGTTCCAAAAGTCGCAATAGAAAAGGATTTCAATTTTATTTACAGTGATATTGAATTTGCTTTAGAAAGTATTTTGAAATAATAACCCAACTTATTTATTCAACTTTTGAAAGTGTAATAAAAATAGTGATAAAAATTCTTTAGAATTTGTATAAATCCATACGAACAAATTGTATATAGTATTACTGGAAAATTTTAAAAAATATCCCATAAATCTATACTTTTAGAAATAACTTCGTCTAATTCTGCTTTAGTATCGCTTTCGCCTCCAAAAGTAAATGTTGAACTAATATACTGCCAGTCGTCAAAGCTAAGTTGGTATAAATGCTTTGCAATTATAACTTCCAATTCTGCCCGTATTTCATTTTCATCTTTATTTATTTCTTTGGTAATGTTCAGTTCATTTTTTAAATCTTCAAAATCTGGCTTATTACTTTTTTTATAAAGCAAATTAAAACCAAGTTCAACAATTCTTGTCTTTATTTCTTCACTTGCATCAGCAATTGGAAGCTCGTAAATGAAATTCATAGTTAAATTTGCTGATACCTTATTACGAACATAATAATTTAGCGTTAAAGAATTAAATATTGATAATATATATACTAAATCCTGATTAGTAACAATATGAGAAGTTACTTTATTATCTTCAATGGCATACATTAAATTAACAATAAAGTTCATTGAATGTCCAATAAATGTTTTAGGTGGAACGATTGAACAAATCAAAGTCCTTTCGTTTGTTGAACTTGCAATAGCCCTGTAAACAAAGCGATATGTCTGATAATCCATCAGTAAATCATCTGGAATACTTAGCTTTTTAAAATCTTCTGAGGTTAATTCATTTTCTTGTTTTATTCTATGCAGTACTTTTTTAAATAATACTTTTCTTGCCTCAATTTCTTTAATAAAATAGCGTGGCTCGCCATAAGATGAAGTAAACTGATGAATCATTTTTCCTTCGTATAGTCGTAAGAATGGAACTCCTTTTTGATTTTGAATGTCAATTAAACTATTGTATAAATGGCTGTCATTTGTCATATGGAACTCACTTCTTAATTTGAAATGAGTTTCTGCAAATAGTTTGAATTCTCCTCTAATTTTCAAACAGATTTCGTAATCCCTTTCAGTTCTAAATTCCATTATAGAAATAGTATGTGGAGAGAATTTTTTTATTTTGTCAATATCATAACAAATTATATCATTTTCTTTCAATTCATTAGGATGGCGCATATAAAATTTTGCATTAAAATCTGTTTCATCTCTATGCTTTTTTTGTGCAAAAACAATTGAAAATTTAAAACGATTATCAACTTCTGGAAATAATTTTACTTTAAATTTTTTGTCTGGAGCAAAATAGCCCCTATTTTCAAATGATTTTATTTCATTTAATGTGAATTGATTAATAAGTAAATCTCTAAGTAAAATTGAGCCGGCATCGGTTTGGAAACCAGAAGGAACTAGCAGACAGAAGTATGCATTTTGTTTTATTAATTGAAAATCTCTTTCAATAAAGAATTTATAGTAATTTGGGTCGCCACTTGATTGTAACTTATATTTTTCGTATAAAAATTCAGAATATCTTTCATAAAAATCATTATAATTTTTCCAATCATTTGAAAATTCAGTATCGCTTGAAAGTTTTTCCTTAAACCATTTATTGAAGTGCAGAATATCCATTTCATATTTACCTTGCTTGGCAAATTCCTTTTTGATTGGTTTGATTGCTTCCCATGGAGGATTACTTATTATACCTGAAAAGCCATGTTTTTCTTCTGGCATTGGACTTCCATCTTTTTTGAAAAAGCAATAGAAAAACTCAAGCGGGAAAAATAAAGTATTTTTAAAGTTTGAATCTTCTTCTAATAATCTTTTCCTTATTTTATTTTTAATTTCTTTATATTCTTTAATAATTTCTGGAGTAAAAGGATTACTCAAATACTCATCTCTAATTTCGTGAAGTTTAATTATTTCATTTTTAAATTCGTTTGTTATAATTTCTATTTGCTTAGAAAAGTCATAATCAATTAAAGAGTCGCCTCTAATGAAGTTCATTTCAAGGTTTGGTAAAATATGAATTTGAAATTCTTCAAGCTTCCTAAAATTATATATATTTGGATGAATTTTGATTGCTTCTTTCCAAAGATTTACTTTTGCAGTATCAATGGCTCTTTCATCTTTATCAGCAGCAAAAATATGATGAAGGAGTATTTTTGAGATTTGAACAATTTCGTTGCCTTCGTCAAAGCTTAATTTTTTCCTAAAATTAATAATGAATTTAATATTTTCCGGAACATCAAATAAATCATCTTTACTGATTTTTTCGACCCAGCGTGTAGCTTCATTAAGTAACTGGTAGTAATTGAAAATATTCCTGAAAACCTTAATTAGAAAGCTGCCACTGCCGGAAGTGCTGTCAATTACTCTAATACTAAGAAAATCTTCTATTAATAAATTTAGTTTTTCAAAATGTGGATTAGATTGTTTTAATTCGCTGATTATATTTTGAACTGGAATTTCAAATAAAACATCTACGATTTTTTTAGACATATATTCAGTAATATCAACTGGAGTATAATATATCCCTTCGTCTTTCCTGTTTTCAGCAATCCATGTTTCATAAGCTTTCCCGAAAATATCTTCGTTGATTTGCCTGTAATTATAGTGAACAATTCCTTTCTCAAAAGTTTTTGACCAGTTATCTAAACCAAGTATAAGTTCAAATACTTTCTTGAAACGTTCGACATTTTTTCTGTCTTTATCAACAAAATCCCAGAAATTTGAAGCAAAGAGTTCGGTATTGTAATAATTTTCAAAGAAACTTTCAATATCTTGAAAAAATCTGCTTAAAACATTATGATAGCCTTTGGGTTTCCATAAATCTACAAAACGTTCATATTGGTCTTGTAAGAACCTGTATGCAATTAAGCCGTGGTCTTCAAGAGTTTTTATAAAAATTAATTTATTAAGAAGCAGAACTATTATTTCCTCACGTGAAATACTATGATTTTCTATGAAATTAACGTTTGCTAAGTCAAATTCGTTAAACCATTTTTTTAAATCATTAAAAAATTGAATATCTAAATCTTTTGCTGCCTGTTTGTCTTCATATCGTCTTAGCACATCCCAAAGGTTTTCATAAAGCAAAAAGTCCTCGAAAATCTGAGGAAGGTTTGTAACAAAGAATGGTTCAAACTTTATAATAGCAGCTCTGTTAAAAATATATGCTTTATTTAGATTTGTCAGAATAACGTATTCAATTCTTTTATGGCGTAGATATTTTTGAATTTGCTTTTGATGTATTTCATATTTAAAATCAGATTGATAAATTGTATCTTTTTTTCTATTATATCTTAAAAAAGGTTTAAGTTCAATACATAACGGATTTCCCATTCCATTTTCTGTTATTACGAAATCAACATAATCGCCAAGGAAGTCCACTTCTGCAGTGCAATTTTCCTGAATCAAATCCTGTATTAGCGATCTCAATAGCTCACCTGCAGCAGTTTCCGGTTTTCCTTTTAATGAAATATTTTCAAGATAATTAATAATAGGTTCGTAAGAAAATTGTAAGATAGGTGTTTGGATTGCTTCTATTTCCTTCTGTCCGGTTAATCGCTTAAATTCTTTAACTATTTCTATTTTTTCCATAATTAAATTGAAAATAAAAAAAATCTAATTTAATAAAAATTTGATGGATTTTTGAGAAAAATGTAAAAGTATTTCTGAGAGAATGAAATAAGTAGTAATTACTGAGAAGCCAAAAAAAATCAACACACGGGTTAACCCGTGTGTTGATAGATGTTTAATACCAAACCGCTATCAATAAAGAAAATATAATCTGTCATTCTGAATCGCAGCGAAGAATCTCACAAATCCTTGCTATCACATAGTTTTTATTATAAAAACAAAGATGTCCTACATTTTCAAAATGTAGGACATCTTTTTGTTAGACTTTTTCTCAACTATCTAAGTTGAACTTGGGAAGGAGTAAGAACACACCCCTTTGTCCCCTCTCAAGAGGGGAATAAGAAAAGTGAAAAACTATTCCAAGCTGCCGACTTTATTTTC
>DAIOVK010000078.1:0-9605 GCA_036759045.1 Kapaibacterium sp. (SeqCode)
TCCTCTTGTTTATTTTTCACATGCTTATCATTTTGAACCCCACAATAAAGGATGTCCTTTATTTAAATGGAGAGGACATAACTTTAAGTGTCATTCTGACGAATGTCAAAATCCATCTTGAAAAATAGTTTTTATAGGTCATTAGTCATTTGTTATTAGTCATTAGTATTTTTCTAACAACTAATAACCATTGACTAATGTTAAAATATTTCTTTGTCCATTCTCTTTACAGTTTGATTACAGTTTGAGCAAAAACTTAGATATTTAAGAAATAATGTCAAACAAAGGTGTTTGACCTACTTGATCTATAATAATTTAGTAGTATAGACATTCTTGTCTGTTTGAGAATTTATTAGTTCTTGCGCAAACTCAGCAAAAAGCCGACCGCCGACAGCTAAATCACAAATTTCGAAACATATTGAATTCTGAATTTATTAAATACCCCCATTTTTCTGTTATTATATTTTTGTAAATTTTAGTATATTGGGAATTAAATTCTTACATATTTCAAAATATTAGTATGAAAGAGTTTGAGTAATTAATTATTTGTCAATATTTATTGATATTGGCTTTTTTTATATTAAATGAAAGGGAAAAAATGCAAAAAATAATCAAATCTACAATTCTATTATTCGCATTAATGATAACATCACTTAACGTATATCCCTGTACAAATTTTATAGTAACCAAAGGTGCTTCAGCAGACGGCTCTGTAATGGTAACATATAATGCTGATGCTGGTGGTTTTATGGATCCACTTTATTTTTCGCCAGCTCAAAAGCATACTGAAGAATTTGTTGACGTTTATGAATGGGACAGCGATAAACATTTAGGTAAAATAAAACAAGTTCCTTATACCTACGCTGTTGTTGGCAATATAAATGAATACCAGGTAGCAATTGGAGAGACCACTTTTACCGGACGCGAAGAACTCCGTGATACAAACGCTTTAGTTGATTATGGAAGCTTAATTTATCTTGCATTACAGCGTTCAAAAACAGCCCGCGAAGCTTTAAAAGTTATGACTGATTTAGTAGCTGAATACGGATACTACAGCACTGGCGAGTCTTTTACAGTTGCTGACGCTAATGAAGCATGGATTTTAGAAATGATTAGCAAAGGACCAAATAACAAAGGAGCAGTTTGGGTAGCTGTCCGTATTCCTGATGGCTATGTTTCTGCTCATGCAAACCAGGCACGCATTAGAGAATTTCCTTTAAACGATAAAGAAAATTGTATTTATTCTCCGGACGTTATTGATTTTGCAACAAAAAAAGGTTATTATGACCCCAAATCCGGCAAAAGATTTAGCTTTGTTGATGCTTATTGTCCTCTTGACCCCGGTAATGCATTGTATTGCGAAGGAAGAGTATGGAGTTTATTTAGAAAAGCTGCACCATCACTAAAATTTAAAGACGATTACTGGCGTGCTGTTAAAGGAGCCGAACCATATCCCCTTTACATCAAACCGGATAAAAAACTAAATGTGCAAGATGTAATCGGTATGATGCGAGACCATTTTGAAGGAACAGAATACGATATGACAAAAGGACTTGCAGCGGAACCATTTGGAAATCCATACCGCTGGAAGCCACTTGAGTTCAAAATTGAAGGCGATACTATGACTTACGGCTGGGAACGCCCAATTTCTTCTCAGCAGTCTGCTTTTACTTTTGTTACACAGGCACGTGCTCATTTACCTAATCATATCGGCGGTATAATGTGGTATGGCGTCGATGATAATTACTCAAATGTTTATATTCCATTGTATTGCGGAATTAAAGATATTCCACCTTCTTTTACAGGTGGGAGCATTCAGGAATTTGATTTCAATAAAGGGTTCTGGGTATTCAATTTAGTTGCTAACCTTGCATATACCAAATATTCCTATATAATTAAGGAAATCCAACCAGTTCAAAAAGAACTGGAAGATAAATTCTTTGCATATCAACCTGCAATAGAGCAAGCTGCATTAGAATTAAACAAAAAAGATGCTGAACTCGCACGTGATTATTTAACTGAATATTCAATTAATCAATCTGAATTAACAGTGGCACGCTGGCAGGAACTTTGGAAGTATCTTGTCGTTAGATATAATGATGGCTATATTAATGATGTAAACGTAGAAAGAGGCAGGCACCCAAAGGGTGTCGGATACGGTAATGACTTTTTCAAACGCGTTGTTAAAGAAAGACCCGGTTACTATGATGTAAAATGGAAATAGTATCACTTTTTTGAGGTTAAAGTGAAAATTACAAAAGCTTGGGAATTAGTGGATTTGATAACACTTTCCTATATCAAATCTTCTAATTCCAAGGTTATAATAAAAATAATTGACAGTTATAATTCTTTACAGGATTTCGTTGACGATGGTGGGCTTTTTAAATATTTTAATAATATTGAAGAACTTTATCACAATCCACTTGAAGAAGCAAAAAATTTTGCCAATCAACAATTAGAAATCTGTTCCAATAATCAAATTAATATTTTGACTATTTGGGACGAAAACTACCCTGTTTCTTTGATTAATATTGATTACCCGCCACCAATTCTGTTTTATAAAGGAATTTTACAAAGTGCTGACCAAAATGTCATTTCAATTGTCGGCACAAGAAAAAATACTGTATATGGCAAACTTGTTACTGAAGATTTCGCTTCATTTTTTGCAAATCATAATATAATAGTTTGCAGCGGATTAGCTTTTGGAATTGACACTATTGCGCATTTGACAACAATTGCAAACCACGGGATTACTTACGCAGTAATTGCCTCCGGTCTAGATAATTATTACACCGGAATTACTGCAAAAAATGCAAATAAAATTCTTGAATCTGGCGGTGCAGTTTTTTCAGAATACAAGTGCGGTGTTGTTGCTCGTCCGGGCTATTTTCCACAACGCAACAGAATAATTTCCGGTTTGGCTAAAGCTGTCATAGTTATTGAATGTGCAGAAAAAAGCGGTGCCCTGATTACTGCTAAATTTGCATTCAATCAAGGTCGTGAGGTTTTCGCCGTTCCGGGTAATATCAATACCGAGAAAAGCAAAGGAACTAATTTATTAATAAAAAATGATTATGCTTCTCCAGCCCTTTCGCCAGAACAAGTATTGCTTGATTTAAACCTAATTAGTTCAGATAAACTAAATTTCGAAAAAGTAGAAATTATTTTTGATAGTCCACAGGAAAAAATCGTTTATGATAATCTGAATTTCGAGCCAAAGCATATTGATACTATTTTGCAGGAAACCGGATTAGATATTTCCGAATTATTAGTTTCCTTATTAAATTTAGAATTTCGTAATTTAGTAAAACAATTACCGGGCAAGTATTATCTGCTGCAGAAGTAATTTCCAGCAATCGGCTGTCGGCAATCAGCAATCGGCTGTCGGCAATCAGTTATTAGTCATTAGTAAAAGAAGAATAACCTAATAATCCAATAACCAAATTAATAATTAATAATTAACAATTAATAATTATAAATTATAATTTCTTTCACCGAAAAGAGTTGTTCCAATTCGTATTAAAGTAGCACCTTCTTCAATGGCAATCTGATAATCGCCGGACATACCCATAGAGAGATGGTGAATATTTAGTTCAGGAAATTCCTTATTTATTTCATCAAATTTTTGATGAAGTAGTTTAAATTCTCTTCGGATAATACTTTCATCATAAGAAAAAGAGCCGATTGTCATTAGTCCTTTTATTGAAATATTTTTTAGATTTGAAACCTGTTCGAATAGTTTTATAGTGTCGTTTGGGGAGCAACCGAATTTTGAATCTTCAAGAGATGTATTAACCTGAATTAAAATATCAATATTTCTATTAATATTTTCAGCTTGTTTGGAAATTTCCTGAGCAAGCTGAAAAGAATCAACAGAGTGTATTAGAGAAACGAAGTCAATGATATATTTGATTTTATTGCGTTGCAAGTGACCGATGAAATGCCATTTTGGACTGTATTTAGTATAATCAATCTGATTGTGTTTTTCAAGAAGTTCCTGCACATAGTTTTCGCCTATATTACCGATGCCAGCATTTAAGGCAAGCTCGACAAAAGAAGTAGGTTTTGTTTTCGCAACAGCAATGACCGTAATATCGTTAACATTTCTGTTGCATTTTTTAGCAGTAGAAATAACATTGAAATTAATTTCACTCCAGCGTTGATTTATATCACTTTGGGTTAAAGAATCATTTTTCATACAAATATAAAATAAGAATAAAAAAAATCCCTCAAAAAGAGGGATAACTAAAAATTAAATTAAAGTAAGAAATTAAACAGATGTATCTTCATCGATATCATGGTCAACGTCAACGAGTTTACCGTTATCCATAATTAGATAATTATCGAAATATACTGTAGGTTTTTTAACTAGACCATCAACGTGAAGTTTAACAGCAATTTTTCCACCCATACCGATATTATTTCCGAAAGCGATATGAATAGTACCTAAGACTTTTTCGTCTTCGAGAATATTTCCTGAAAGTTTTGCTTTGTAATTAGTACCAATACCGAATTCGCCGATAGCAAAAGCGTCAGTCCCAACTTTATTGAGCATAGTAGTAAGTTTGTCAGCTTCTTCTTTTCCTGAAATAGCTTTTGCATATCCATCTTTTACTTCAATAGTAACAGGGTCTTTAAGTAAACCTATACCAGCAATAGATCCATCGAAAACGATGACACCATTAGCTTTTCCTTCAGTCGGAGCAAGATAGACCTCGCCAGATGGTAGATTGCCGTAATCACCAATATTTCGAAGCACGCCAGTACTTGAAATAACTCTGCGGTTTTTTACATATAAAGTAATATCAGTGCCAAGTTTAGAAATAATTCTGATTTTTTGAACTTTTTTCATTTTTTCGGCAACAGATTTGGTTGTCTCTATAATTTTATTTGGGTCGGCGCTTAGGCATCTTGAAAGAATGTCAAGAGTGATGCTTGGCATTGTAGCAACTCTAACTCCAAGGTCAGAGGCGATTCTGCGGGCTTCGGTATGAGTCAATGAGCGGTAGGTAGGGCATACTACCACGTCAACTTTTCTCATCATTGAAGCAATTTGGTCAGGTGGTTCTTCACCGTTTAAGTCACGGGAGTGCATCTCAATAATAAATGCCTCACTTGCAATTGTTGTTCCCGCTTCATAAAGGGCATAACCGATTTCACGCATTTGCTCGTCTGTTACAACAAGAAATGTTTCATCTTGAGTTAAACATAAGTAATCTCTAACAGCAGTCATTACTGCTTTCTGTAATTTTGGTTGTGTTGGCATAATAATTTTTTTATTTAATGTTTAGTTCTTACTTTTTTGGAAAAAAGCATTTTTTGCTTTGTTAAAATGCAATATAATAAAAAATATTCAATTGCAAAACTTTTTTTTATTTTTTTTATATAAATTTGATTTATATTAAGTTATCATAAAATATTATATCTTGATTTCAATCAATAGTACTACTTTTTTGCAGCATTATTTTTGTTTCTATAAGTAATTAAATTAAACTTTGAATAACATTATTAAAACTGGCTTTGCTAGTGCTTGATAAACAAGTTATTGCTACCACAGAGTTTGAGATTCTTCACTTTGTTACCAATGACATCTTTTTTAAGAAAACGATAAAATACAGAACAGCACTAAGAAATCCCCCCTACCCCCCTTTTTCAAAGGGGGGAATTAAAAAGAAAATTCTTCTCCCCCCTTTGAAAAAGGGGGGTAGGGGGGATTTCTTGCAATTCTATTTTCATAAGTCCCTATTAAATTATGTCATCTCCATTTAAATAAAGCACTTGCTTTATCAGGGGGTTCGAAATGACAAACATAATTGAATTTTTTGAACTTCCTTGAATATTTCGTTATTGGATATAAACTTGTTAAAAACCGTTTCTTAATAATAAAAAATAGTAAATAATTAGTTATATTATATTCTTCTTTTGCATTAATTTGTTATATAATGATTTACAAATAAAAATTAATACTTTACACTTATTCATAACTTAAATATGTTTAAAATTAAAAAAAATAAATGAAATAAAAAAATATAATTATAATTGTAACTTTTTTATAAATGGTTTTGTCATACATTAAAATAAATATGAAATTGAAATGTTTGGAAGAAAAAAACATATAAACCCAGAAATAGATATAGAAAGCACAATCCATGAGCTTCAACGTGGTAGTGCTGAAGCATTTCATATTTTATATCATAAATATAGTCAAAAGATTTACAGGTTTTGTCTGCGGATGATAGGTGATTCAAAATTAGCTGAAGATGCATTTCAGGAAACATTTATTAAATTATTTGAACACAAGAAAGATTTTCGGGGCGTAAATTTCAGTGCATGGCTTTATGCAATTGCCAGAAATACATGCTTAAACTTAATTCGTTCCAGAAAGAATTTTGAGCAGTATGATGCATTAAAGAATTTTCCCATTCAGGAAAAAAGTACCGATTATTTTACTAAGAAATATATTCAGGATGCTGTAATGAATTTGCCTATTTCACTTCGCGAAGCTATTATCCTTAGAGAATATCAGGAGTGCTCATATCAGGAAATAGCTGAAATTGTTGGTATTGACCTATCACTCGCAAAAGTTAGAGTGCATAGGGCAAGATTAATTTTAAGAAAAGCTTTAGAACCAATTGCAAAAGAAATTTATGAACACTGAAAAATTAATATCGAAATACTTAGATAGCAACTTAACAAATGAAGAAGATGCAATTCTTCGTTTCGCTATCAACAATGACTTAAAAGCAAAGAAATCTTTTGAGCAGTCAGTTCATATTTTTTCTATTATGAAAAAAGACGCCCGTGAAATAAGAGTTCCCAAAAAACTCTTATCTAATACTGAAGATATTATTATGATGAAATATATTGATAGTGCAAATGTGAACATTAGAGCTATTCCGGTTAAGAAAAATTATAAATATGCATATAATTTGATTGCTGCATCTGTTTGTTTCCTTTTCATCAATCTTTTTTTTATTTCTGATTTAAAGTATAATCCAAAGATTAATAATTCTGAATCTGAAACAACTACCTTATATAAATATAATACTATAGATTTGTCAGATAATTTGTCATTAAATCAAGAACAAGTTATTGCTAATGAAAAGAAAACTGAAAAAAAATACATTCAAAAAGTTAATAGTGAAAACATATTAAACGAAACAGCAAGAATTAATGATTTAGCCAACAATGATGAAGTACTTTCTGAAATAAATAACAATACAATCGTAGGAAATGATTTAGAACAAGAGATTAAATATCCCAGCACAGTATTAAACTCAATGGAAGTTGGAAAAACAAATACAGAATATACTGATAATCAGGAAATCGTTGAATTACAGTTTTTACAACCAATTGATGAAGCTATATTACTTGAAAACAATTTATTGAGTAAAGAAAACTACAAAACATTGAATAATAACAACATACAGAATACAAATTTAAATGACATAAGAGAGTTCAAATTATCTACAAATGCAATCAACTTAAGTTCATTTTTTGGCACAGATATAATTCGTAGCGGTATTTCTGACGACCAGAATACATTTATAACTAACTTTTCTCAAAGTGTTACCTATTCTATAACCAACTCACATAGTGTAGGAGTCGAATTCGGATATTCCAATTATGCATACAACGAAAAATTTGAATCTCAAGGAACTAATAATAATAAAATCAAAAATTCATCTGGAACAATTTATGAAGTAAATGATTTAAAAACAACACCATTGGAATTTAACTACAAATCATTATCTTTCAATACAAATAAACAGATTTATTGGGGAGCAGCGTATTACGAATTATTGATGTTAGATAACAATATTTTTTCATTACAAAGTCGCGTAGGGGCTGGTTTAACAGAAGAAGGTCCACTGAGTTATGGAAGAATATTTTCGTGCTACCGCTTATTTAAAGGTTTTAATATAACTATTGGGACTGAAGGAAGAGTATTTTACTCAAGATTCCCAGAGATTTCTCAGACCTCAAAAGAATTAAAAGCAACATTTTCCATTATTTATGGCTTCCAAATAAATTTATAGGTTTATTCAGTTCGATTGAATTTTATATGGTAAAAAATGAAAAAAAATTCTTATTTTTGAAAGTTTGTAAAAATATTTTTAGAACGGAGGCATAAATGAAATTATACCAACAAATTTTAATAGCAGTTTTCTTGTTTTCACTGCTATCATTTAGCAGTTTGCAAGCACTTGAAGCAATACAAAAAATGAACCCAAACAATTGCTACGAGTGCAAATATAAACCAGTTTTAAGCGAAACAAGTCATTTTGTAAATAAGTATAAAGGCGACCAAACTTTAGTTGATGGCAACTTCGTCATTTTCGATTCTTTATCAAACGCTTTTTCATATTTTTCTGATGACCAGCAACCCTATCTATATGATAGAGGAACAGGGACTTTGATTACTATAATTCGAGGTTACTTCAATACTACTTATGCTAAGCATACCAATTACACCGGCTTTTACACAAGCAATAATCTTTTTGTAAGAACATCTACTGATTGGGGAAACACCTGGTCGCCATCAGATATTGTTTATAATGCCAGTACTCCACAATTTAAAGATAAATGGGCAAGATATCCCAGTGTTTACCCATATTATGTATCAGACGAACAAACTATGGGATTCGCTTTTACTGCGCCAATTACTACTCCTTCTGCAACAGGTAGCTGGGAAGACGGCTTTATTACAGGTCTAAGCTATGGTGGTACTACTGTTGGTAATATTGTTAAATCAGCTGTAGTTAACGGTGAAAATGTCAAATGGTATGGTTCATCATCAAAAATGGTTGCTTATGTTAATCCAGACGGTGAAGGTACTGGACTTGCTTTAGGTTTGTTAAATACCGGAAATGCCGGCGGTTACAACCATTTTGGCCTAAGAAAATCTGAGGATTTTGGAACTTGGGAAACCGTTATTCCATCTCAATGGGCTTCAAACAAGTTCGTTCCTGCAAATCCTGACACAGTAAGAAATTCCTCTATAATTGATTTAAAGAAAGCCCAAGATGGAAAACTTTATATGTCAACTTTTGCAGTTTTTAATGCAAGTGATATTACTAACCGCGCAACTGTCGGTGTTTCTGTTTCTGAAGATAAAGGCGAAACCTGGACTGAATTTAATATTCTTCCTTTCACTTTAGTAAGAGAATATGCTCAATCTCAAGGTGCTAATCCAGACAGCGTTGCTCTCGCTGCTAATTGTGACTTTACTCTCCTTGATAACGGCGATTATTCCTTTGCTATGTATTTAAGAGAATATAACGATTCACGTGAATTCGATTCTTTAAACCTTATGCAAATAGTTGAAGTTTATTGGGAAAATAGTGCCTGGGGTATCAGAAAAGTTGCCGACCTTACAGGACTTTGGGTTCCATATTACGATGAAGGCAGCGATACACAAGCTTCAATGTCGAATAACCAATTGAGAAATGAAATTCAGATTACACGCACCATTGACGGAACTACTTTAGTTGTTAAATGGGTTGATTTGATTGGTGTTTCTCATAATTGGGGTGAAAATACTTTTACCTGGCAAACTAGTGATATTTTCAGCTCCAGCAGAACTGTTGGGACTTCACAATGGA